>JBOHCO010000814.1:0-9145 GCA_050698895.1 Streptosporangiaceae bacterium | reverse complement strand
ACCTCAGCCGCGCCGGCGTAGTCCACCGTGCCGCTGACCTGGCCGGTCGCCGGGTTGTAGATGTCGCCGCGCTGCGCCGCCTGGCCCGTCCACGGCTGGCCGCCGATCCAGTGCGTCCGATGCTGGCCGTTCGCCTGCCCCATAGCCGTGCCTCCCGCATATAAACCCGCATATAAACCCGCATGTAATCCGCGTCGGTCGTGCGTCCCAGTCTGCCCTCGACGGCCCGGCCGGCCAACTGACAGGTTGTCAGCCCCGGGCCGGTCCTGATGCCATCATGTCTGCGTCGTGCCCGCGTCGGGAAGCCCCGCGCCGGGCGGCGTGTACAGCGGGTCCCGCCAGGTCCCCCTGGCCACCCGCTCCTCGTACAGCCGGACCTTGAAGCTGATCACCTCCAGGCCCGCCTGCAGCGCAGTGACCTGCGCCGTGATCCGCTCCTGGTGCTCGCGCAGCAGGCCGAGCCGGTCCTGCTCGTTGCCCTCGCCCGCCCGGACCAGCTCGGCGTAGCGGCGGATCGCGGTCAGCGGCATGCCGGACTCGCGCAGCTTGATGCACAGCTCCAGCCACTCCAGGTCCCACTCGCTGTACACCCGGCGGCCGCCGCTGTCCCGGTACACCGGGGTGGCCAGCAGCCCCTCGCGCTCGTAGAACCGCAGCGCGTGCACGCTCAGCCCGGTCCGCCCCGCCACCTGCCCGATGCCCAGCACCGGCTGGGCGTCCGGCGCCTGCGTCGCTGTCTCCTGCGTCACCGTCTCCTGGGTCACCGCCTCCTGCGTCGCTGTCATGCCGCCAGCTTATGAGCTTGACCTAGAGTCCGGTCTAGCACCTAGCGTCCCGGGCATGACGATGAGCTACCGCAATCTGGGCGGCACCGGCATCGAGGTCAGCACCTACTGCCTCGGGGCCATGATGTTCGGCGCGATCGGCAACCCCGACCACGAGGACTGCGCCCGCATCATCCACGCCGCGCTCGACCAGGGCATCAACTTTGTCGACACCGCCGACATGTACTCGGCCGGCGAGTCCGAGGAGATCGTCGGGAAGGCCCTCCAGGGCCGCCGCGACGACGTCGTGCTGGCCACCAAGGTGCACTTCCCGATGGGCGAGGGCCCGAACCGGCGCGGCAACTCGCGGCGCTGGATCGTGAGCGAGGTCGAGCGGAGCCTGACCCGGCTGCGGACCGACTGGATCGACCTGTACCAGATCCACCGCCCCGACCCGGCCACCGACATCGAGGAGACCCTGGCCACGCTGACCGACCTGGTCCGCCAGGGCAAGATCCGGGCCTTCGGCTGCTCGACGTTCAGCGCCGGCCAGCTCACCGAGGCCTGGTACGAGGCCGAGCGCCGCGGCCTGTACCGGTTCCGGACCGAGCAGCCGCCCTACTCGCTGCTGGCCCGGGGCATCGAGGCGGACGTGCTGCCGGCCTGCCAGCGCTTCGGCATGGGCGTGCTGACCTGGAGCCCGCTGGCGGCCGGCTTCCTGTCCGGGCGGTTCCGCCAGGGCCAGGACATCGACATGTCGGCCGGGCGGGCCGCGCTCCAGGCCCACCTGTTCAACCCGGCCAGCCCCGAGACCGCGGCCAAGCTGGCCGCCGTCGAGCAGTTCGCCGCCCTGGCCGACGGCCTGGGCTGCTCCCTGCCCGAGCTGGCCCTGGCCTTCACCGTGGCCCACCCGGCCGTCACCTCGGTGATCATCGGCCCGCGCACCATGGAGCACCTCGACAGCGCGCTGAAGGGCGCCTCGCTGGCCCTGGACGACGCGACCCTGGACCGCATCGACGAGATCGTGCCGCCCGGCACCGACGTGTACGAGCCGATCGCCACCCGGCCGACGCCGGCGCTGACCACCCCGGCGCTGCGCCGCCGCCTGCCCGACGACCGCGCCGCCGCCGTCTCATGATCATGACCGATTGACCGCAGTCCGAGGCTGTCGCCGGGCCGGCCCGGATCCTGGGTCCTGGTCCGCCGGAATGCTCCGGCCCGTGATCCCGGAAGTCCGTCAGCACATAGCGCTGAGGGACTTCCGGGGTCATGAAGCCCACCGGAGTGATCATCACGAACTATGCGACGGCCTCGTCTGCCGCGACATGTCGGTCATGACATGGACAGGCCGGGGTGGCGGGCTTGCATTATGTAAGGTAAGGGGCGTTGAGGGCTGACTGTCTGTCTGGTGGGAGCCGCCGATGCTGCCGACCGTCGCCGAGGTGCTGGCCCTGGACCCGGTGCGGCGTGGCGCGCCCCGGGTGCTCGCGGCCACCGACCGGCTGGACACCCCGGTGCGCTGGGTGCACGTGATCGAGCTGGCCGAGGCCGCGCACCTGCTGCGCGGCGGCGAGCTGGTGCTGTCCACCGGCATCGCGCTGCCCGGCGACCCCGGCGGCCTGGCCCGGTACGTGGCCGACCTGGCCTCGGTGGGGGTCAGCGCGCTGGCCGTGGAGCTGGGCTCGCGGTACTCGCGCAGCCTGCCCGACGCGCTGGTCGCGGCCGCGGTCACGCACCGGCTGCCGCTGCTGGTGTTCGAGCGCGAGACCCAGTTCATCGAGATCACCGAGTCGGTGCACGCGCTGATCATCGACAACCAGCTCGCCGAGCTGCGCGCCGCCGAGCGGATGCACCAGGTGTTCACCGAGCTGGCCGTGTCCGGCGCGCCCGCCGACGAGGTGGTCGGCCAGGCCGCCACGCTGGCCGGCTGCCCGGTCATCCTGGAGAACCTGGCCCATCAGGTGCTGGCCTGCGCCACCGCCGCGCAGGACGCGGCCGGGCTGCTGGCCGGCTTCGCCACCCGGTCGCGGGCCGTGGCCACCGATGACCGGACCGGCTACGACCCGATGTCGGGCTGGCTGGTCACCGTGGTCGGCGCCCGCGGCCAGGACTGGGGCCGCCTGATCATGGTCCGCGGCGGGCCGCCCGCGCCGCGGGACCTGGCCCTGCTGGAGCGGGCCGCGACCACCCTGGCCCTGGGCCGGCTGCTGGACCACCAGCGGGAGAGCCTGGAGCGGCAGGCCCACCGCACGATCCTGTCCGTGCTGGTCGGGCACGGCTACGGTGACCCGGCCGAGGCCCAGGCCCGGGCCAGGGCGCTGGGCGTGCCCGTGACCGGCCGCCGGCTCATGGCCGCCGTCGTCCGGGTCAGCAACGGCTCGGCCGCCACCAGCCCAGCCGCCACGAGAGCCGCCGCCACCAGCCCTGCCGCCACCAGCCCGGGCCCCGCGGCCAGCGCGCCGGACGGTGTCACGGCTCAGCCGGGCCTGGCCGCCCAGGCCCGGACCGCCTCGGTGGCCGACGCCACCGCGGCCGCCTGCCGCCAGCTGCCCGTCCCGGCGCTGGTGGCCTCGCTGGACGACAGCCGGGTGGCCGCCCTGCTGGCCCTGCCGCCGCGGGCCGACCCCGACACCGTGCTGACCCGGCTGGCCGCCGCGCTGCGGCCGCGGCTGGACGCCGGCGACGTGATCGGCGCCGGCTCGGTGGTGGAGTCGGTGACCGCCGTGCAGCGCTCGTTCCTCGAGGCCGACCAGGTCGCCGAGGTCGCCGCGCGCACCCCCACCGGCCTGCCCTTCTACCGGCTTCCCGACCTGCGGCTGCGCGGCCTGCTGCACCTGCTCAGGGACGACCCGCGGCTGCAGGCCTTCGCCGAGCGCGAGCTGGCCCCGCTGCTGCGCCACGACCACGCCGCCGGCAGCCAGCTCGTCGCCGCGCTGACCGCCTACCTGGAGGCCGGCGGCAACAAGGCCGAGGCGGCCAAGCGCGCCCACCTGGCCCGGCCGACGCTCTACGAGCGGCTGCGGCAGATCGAGGAGGTCCTGGGCACCAGCCTCGAGCCTGCCGAGTCGCGGCTGTCCCTGCACGTGGCGCTGCTCGCCCTGGAGGCCGTGTCCGTCTCGGCCCGCGACAGCCGCCCGGCTCCGTAAAAACCTGCTCACTAACAAGGGGCCGCCCGGGCCCGGTCAGGAGTCGAACCCCAGTCCCGTCCGGTCCAGCGCGCGAAGCCACAGGTTCCGCCGCCCGTCCCGCCCGTCGGCCCGGGCCAGCGACCAGGTGGTCAGGGCGATGCCCGCCGCGCGCAGCGGCTCGGGCGGGAACGGCAGCGGGCGGGTCCGGACCAGCTCCAGCTCGGTCAGCTCCGTCGGCTCGCCGCCCAGCAGGTCCAGCAGCACCCGGGCGCCGAACCGGGTCGCGCCCACGCCGAGCCCGGTGTAGCCCGCCGCGTAGGCCAGCCGCCCGCCGCGGGCGGTGCCGAAGAATGCGCAGAACCGGGTGCAGGTGTCGATCACCCCGCCCCAGGCGTGGCTGAACTTCAGCCCTTCGAGCTGCGGGAACGTCTCGAAGAAGTGCCGGGCCAGCGCCTCGAAGGTGGCCGGCCGCTGGTCCAGGCCGGCCGAGATCCGGCTGCCGTAGTGGTAGACCGCGTCGTAGCCGCCCCACAGGATGCGGTTGTCGCGGGTCAGCCGGTAGTAGTGGAAGTGGTTCGAGCTGTCGGCCAGGCCCTGGCGGTCCGCCCAGCCCAGGCCGGCCAGCTGGGCCGCCGACAGCGGCTCGGTCATCAGCACGTAGTCGTAGACCGGCACCAGGCGGGACCGCACCCGGCGCAGCAGCGGCGAGAACGCCCCGGTCCCCAGCGCCGCCCGCCCGGCCAGCACCTCGCCCTGCGGGGTGGTCAGCAGCAGCCGCTGGCGGCCGCCCTCGTCGGCGATCGCGGTGACCGGGGTGTGCTCGTAGATCCGCACCCCGGCCTGCAGGCAGGCCCGGCGCAGCCCCCAGGCCAGCCGGGCCGGGTCCACGGTGGCGCAGCCGTCCTTGTCCCACAGGCCGGCCAGGTAGGTCGGCGAGTGCACCGCGGCCCGGACCGCCTCGGTGCCGAGCAGTGCGACGTCGGCACCGAGCGCGCGGGCGCTGCCGGCCGCCTCGGCCAGGGCATCGGCCTGCCAGGCCTGGGTGGCCACGGCGAGCTCCCCGTTTCTGGAGAAATCACACTCGATGCCGTACCGGGTGACCGTCTTCTCGATCTCGTCCAGGTTGGCCTGGCCCAGCCGGTGCAGCGCCGGCATCTCGCCGGGGAACCGGGCCAGCCCGTTGGCCAGGCCGTGGGTCAGGCTGGCCGAGCAGAACCCGCCGTTGCGGCCCGACCCGCCCCAGGCGATCTTGCGCCCCTCCAGGAGCACGACATCCCGGCCGGGGTCGGCCTCCTTGGCCAGCAGCGCCGTCCACAGGCCGGTGTAGCCGCCGCCGACCACGGCCAGGTCAGCCGCCTGCAGGCCGCTGAGCGACGGCAGTGCCGCCGGCGCGTCGGGCCGGTCCAGCCAGAACGGCACCGGCCGGGCGCCGGCCAGCGAGGCGGCCCACGGGCCCGGGCTCACCACTGCCGGGCTCAGCACTGCTCCCCGGCCCCGGTCAAGCGTTCCGCCTGCTGAACACGATGCTGAGCAGCGCGCAGGCGATGCCGACGGCGAAGATGGCGCTGCCGAAGACGAAGACCTGCGGAGGGATTCCGATCCTGGTCGCGCCGTAGACCCACACCGGGAACGGCACGGCCGCGCCGCTGACGAAGTTCGAGGTCACGAAGTCGTCGATGGACAGCGCGAACGCCATCAGCGCTCCCGCCATGACGCCCGGCATGATCAGCGGCAGCGTGATCTTCTGGAATGTCACCCAGGCGCTCGCCCCGAGATCCTGCGCCGCCTCTTCCAGGGACCGGTCGAACCCGGCCATCCGCGCCCGGACCGTGATGGCCACGTAGGCGATGCTGAACGCCACGTGCGCCAGCAGCAGGGTCAGGAATCCGCGCGCCAGGCTGATCGTCACGAACAGGCCGAGCAGCGACGCGCCGAGCACGATCTCCGGCGCGGCGATGTTCAGGAACAGCACCTGCTCGACGAAGGACTTGCCGCGAAAGCGCGGCGGGCGGTACCGGACCAGGGCCAGGGCCAGCAGCGTGCCGACGATCGTGGCGAGCACCGTGCTCAGCACGGCCAGCCGGATGGAAAGCCAGAATGATGAGGTCAGCTGCGGGATGCTGTCCCACTCCTGGTACCAGTGCAGCGTGAACCCATTCCAGGCGAAGCTCACCTGGGGCAGCCCGGTGGTGACCTTGTTAAAGCTGTAGAGGATCATCACCAGGATCGGCAGGACCAGGTAGGCGATGACGAGCCAGGAGTAAGCCGGCAGGATCAGCCGGCCCCAGTGCCGCCTGCGCCGCTGCGGCGGGCCATCGCCCGCTCCTGCCCGTTCCTGTCGCCGCGTGGCGACCGCGCTCATATGTACTCCTCGATCGTGCGCGAGCCGAGCAGCCGGGCGTAGGCGAAGATGCCGACCAGGGCCACGGCCAGCAGCACGGCCGACAGCGCTGACCCGCCGGCGTAGTCCAGGTTGACCAGGAACGCGTTCTGGATCACCGTGCCGATCATGGTGTCGCTGGTGCCACCGAGGATCTGCTGGTTCACGTAGTCGCCCAGGGCCGGCACGAAGGTCAGCAGGAAGGCGGCGAACAGGCCGGGCACGGCCAGCGGGACGATCACCCGCAGGAACGCCTCGCGCCGGCTGGCGTACAGGTCATAGGCCGCGTCCAGGACCCGCCGGTCGATCCGCTCGATCGCCACGTACAGCGGCAGCGCGGTGAACGGCAGGTAGTTGTAGGCCAGGCCGGCGACCACCGCGTACCCGGTGGCGAGCACGTGGAAGCTCTGCGGCAGCAGGTGCGCGTGCTTCAGGCTGCCCAGGACGATGCCCTGGTCGGAAAGGATGAACTCCCACACGACGGTGCGGATGACGAACGAGACGAAGAACGGCACGAGCAGCATCAGCAGGAAGAAGTTCTTGCGCCTTCCGCCGTAGAAAGCGATCCAGTACGCGATCGGGAACGACACGGCCAGATCGATGAGGGTGGCCGCGCCGGCGAAGTAGAAGCTCGTGACGAACTGCGAGTGATACAGGCTGAGCTGCTGGCCGAACTCACCCCAGTGCCAGGTCATCACGCAGGCGCCGGTGCCGCTGTTACAGGTCTGCAGCGATAGCGAGAGCATGGTGATCAGGGGCACCAGGAACAGCGCCAGCAGCCACACGCCGCCGGGCAGCGTGAGCAGGTACGGTGCTAGCGCCTTTCCCGGCCTGAACCGCCGGCCCCGAGGCGCTAGGCCCCCTGCGTTATCGGCAAGAACAGGTTGTTCCATGCCGTCAGCTCTTCCTGGTTCTTGTACTGAAAGTAGTCGCGCGAGTTCTTGATGTACTCCGCGCTGGGGAACACCGTCGGGGCGTTAGCGGTCGTCGAGGTGGGCAGGCCGATCTCCGGCTTCATCGCGGCCAGCGCCTGCTTCGCCCAGCCCGTCGGGTTCAGCAGCACCTGCTTGGCCGCCGGCACCGGGCAGACGTAATCGTTGTAGTACTCGACCACGGCCTCGACCTCCGGCTGGTAGAAGTAATCCATCAGCGTCATCGCGTCCCTGGGATTCTGGGCGTACATCGGGATGCACATGTTGTCGGTCCAGAACATCCCGCCCTCGTCGGGGATGAGCAGCTTCAGGTCGCGGTACTTGCTGTTGAGGTCGGCCTGGAAGATGTCACCCGACCAGGCCTGGCTGACGACGATGTCGCCATTCTTCAGGTGGTCGATGTAGCTCTGGTCGTAGTAGGAGCGGACGAGGCCCTCGCTCTTCTGCTGCTGCAGTCTCTTGGCCGCCCTGGCCCACTCCGATTCCGTGGACGGGGCCGGCTCGACGCCGATCGCCAGCAGCCCGACGCTGCCCAGCTCCTGCGGGTCGCTCATCATCCCTATCCGGCCGGAGTACTTCTTGTCGAACAGGATGCCGACGCTGCTGCCCGGATTCTTGACCACCGAGGAGTTGTAGCCGATCGCCGTCCAGCCGGACTGCCAGGCCATCGTGTACTTGTTGCCCGGATCCCAGGACGGGTTCTTGATCAGCGGCCCGGCGTACTTATTGAAGTTGGTCATCATCGACCGATCGAGCGGCGTCAGCCAGCCGAAGTCGATCAGGTAGCCCAGCGGCGGGCTGTTGTTGGTCATCACGATGACGTCGTAGCCGGTGGCCTGCTTGGCCTGCAGCGAGGGCCGGATCTTGGCGTAGAACGGCAGGTTGTCGCTGATGGGCTCGGTGTAGTTGACGGCGATCCCGGTCTGCTGGGTGAAGTGCTGAAGGGTCGGGTGGCCGCCGTGCAGCACGTCGATGTAGTAGGGCCAGTTGGCGAAGTTGACCTTGTGGTGGAGGTGCTGCCCGGCCCACCACTGCGCGGTGCCGACGCCGCCGGGCGACGAAGACCCGCCGCCGGTGGGCGCGCCCTTGACCCCGCAGGCGGCCAGCAGGGCTGACACTCCCAGCGCCCCGGCGCCGGAGCCGGCCGATGCCAGCAGCTTGCGGCGGCTCAGCCTCGGCTCGGTCAGGCCCCGCCAGATCGAGGGGTCAACCCCGCGCCGGGGGTCCCGCGGCCCGCTGCCATCGTCGTTTGCCATTAGTTATACTCCTAGCTGATCAGGTACGAGTGCCCGGCGTCCCAGGAGAGCCAGACACTGGTGCCCCGCTCCAGGTCGCCGTCTGCCGTCGCCGCGTTCTGCCGGAAAACGACAATGTCGGCACCGGTCGCGGTGGTCAGCGAGTAGCTGGTCGAGGTGCCGAGGTAAACGACCTCGGTGACGGTGCCACGCAGCCTGCAGTCCGCGGCCGGAGGCTCGGCCGACAGCGATATCTTCTCCGGCCGCACGGTGAGCTCGAGCTCGGTGCCGACCGGGGCCCTGACGTCGCGCAGCGGCACCACGATCTGCTGCTCGTCGCCGGGCTCGAGCACCGCGAGGTCGCCCGATAGCCGTGACACCGGCCCGGACAGCAGGTTGGAGGTGCCGATGAACCCCGCCACGAACCTGGTCCCGGGGTGCTCGTAAATCTCCCGCGGCGAGCCGAGTTGCTCGATAGCCCCCTCGCTCATGACCGCGATGCGGTCGGACATGGTGAGGGCCTCGTTCTGATCGTGGGTCACGTACACGAAGGTGATGCCGACTTCGCGCTGGATTCGTTTCAGCTCGACCTGCATCGCCTGCCGGAGCTTGAGGTCCAGCGCGCCGAGTGGCTCGTCGAGCAGC
Source organism: Streptosporangiaceae bacterium (assembly GCA_050698895.1). Classification (GTDB taxonomy): domain Bacteria; phylum Actinomycetota; class Actinomycetes; order Streptosporangiales; family Streptosporangiaceae; genus DASUBV01. The sequence goes on along the minus strand of JBOHCO010000814.1, from coordinate 61 downwards.
AGCGCCTTCGGGTGATTGACCAGCGCCCTGGCCAGCGCCACGCGCTGCTGCTGGCCGCCGG
>JBOHCO010000813.1:0-2180 GCA_050698895.1 Streptosporangiaceae bacterium | reverse complement strand
CCGGGTTCATTGACCTGTTGGCCAGGCGGTTCAGCGCCTCTTGCGAGGGTGAGTCAGCTTCGGCGGTGTACACGATGAGGGTCAGGCCGATATCTGCGGTCAGCTGGAAGGCCTCGTAGCTGAGGGCGAGGTCGCCGACGAGCGGGTGGCGGAACGGCTGGGTGCCGGTCCGGTAGTCGCGGACGTCGTGGGAGGCCCAGCGGACGCGGAAGTCCTCGCTTCGGGTGGAGAGCTCGCCGACGAGGTCGGTGAGGCGGCGGTCGTAGGGGTCGCGGCCGGCCTCGGCGCGAAGGCTGCCGACGGCGGCGTCGGCGATGCCGTCCCAGTCCCCGTAGAACTGACGGGACTGCTGGTCGAGGAAGACGAAGCGGGCGAGGTTCGCGGGCCGTTCCGGGCTGGCGAATGCCTCGGCGTAGAGCGCGTAGCCAAGCCGGTTGGCGGAGACGATGTCGAGGCGGCCGTTGCGGACGAACGCGGCCGATTCGGTGATGGTGTCCAGGACCCGCTGGACGCCGGGCCGGATGCGCTCGCCCGTCCGCCTGGCCCGGCCAGGTCGCCGTTTGGCGGCGCGCACCAGGTCGAACATGTGGCTTCGCTCGACATCGTCGAGCTGCAGGGCGCGTGCGACCGCCTCGAGAACCTCCTCGGAGACGCCGCGGACGCTGCCGCGCTCGAGCTGGGTGTAGTACTCGACGCTGATGCCCGCGAGCAGCGCCACCTCCTCGCGGCGGAGGCCGGAGACGCGCCGGCGGCGGCCGTACGCGCGCAGCCCGGCCCGCTCGGGGGTGAGCCTGCCGCGCCGCGTGGTGAGGAACTCGCGGATCTCGTTTCCGCTGGCCACGCTGTCCACTGTAGGACGGGCGCCCGTTCCTAGGGAGGGGCTGCCAGTACCCGTATAGATGTCATCTCCCTATCCCCGGCCGCTCGCACCAGCATGGGAGTCATGGCTCTTGTGAGGCACGGCGAACTTCGCTCGACAGCGGCCGGGCAGGCCAGAATGCGGTCGGCGGGCTCCCGGTCGGGCTGGACGCTGGTGGCTGCGGTGCTCGGCTTCTTCGTGGTCACCCTCGATGTGGTGGTGGTCAACGTGGCGCTCCCGTCGATCTGCCAGGACTTCGGCGCCGGGATCACGGGGCTGCAGTGGGTGGCGGACGGCTACACACTGATGTTCGCGGCGCTGCTGCTGGGGGCGGGAGCGCTGTCTGACCTGATCGGGGCGCGGCGGGCATTCATGGCCGGGCTCACTGCCTTCGTCGCCGCGTCGGCGGCGTGCGGCCTGGCTCCCAGCCTGGGGATCCTGGTCGGTGCCCGGTTCGTGCAGGGCGCGGCGGCCGCGGTGATGATGCCATCATCGATGGCGCTGCTCGGCCAGGCCTATTCCGACCCGGCCAGGAGGGCGCGGGCGATCGCCATCTGGGCGATGGGCGGCGCCGTCGCATCCTCGGCCGGGCCGGTGCTGGGCGGCCTGCTGACCCTGGTGTCGTGGCGGTTCATCTTCTTCATCAACGTCCCGGTGGGCGCCGCCGCGCTGCTCCTGGCCGTCCGGATCGGGCCCTCGCCGCGCCGGAGGGTCCCGTTCGACTGGGCCGGGCAGCTCACCGCGGTGCTGGCCATGAGCGCGCTGACCTACGGGGCGATCGACGCCGGGCCGGCCGGGTTCACCGCCGCCCGGGTGGCCGTCGCTCTGTGCGTGGCTGTGGTAGGCCTGGCCGCGTTCGTGGCGGTCGAGGCCAGGGCCGCCCATCCGATGGTGCCGCTGCGGCTGTTCCGGTCCCGGAACGTCTCGGTCCCGGTGGCGGTCGGGTTCGCGTTCGTCGTGGGCTACTACGGGCTGCCCTTCGTGATGAGCCTGTACCTTCAGCAGCTGCGGCACCTATCGCCGCTCGGCGCTGGGATTGCGTTCCTGCCGATGATGCTCATCGGAGCCGCCCTGACCCCGTTCAGCCCTCGCCTCGCGGAACGGTTCAGCCCGCGAGCGATCATTGCCAGCGGGCTGGCCGCCATGACAGCGGGCCTGGCACTCATCGCCTCCGTCCCATCCTCAGCGCCAGCGTGGGCGCTGGCCCTGCTGATGGCCCTGGTCGGCCTAGGCGGGCCCCTGGTCATGCCGCCGGTAACTGCCGTGCTGCTCAACAGCGTGCCTGCGCGCCAGGCCGGGACGGTCAGCGGCGTGTTCAACA
>JBOHCO010000812.1:0-1567 GCA_050698895.1 Streptosporangiaceae bacterium | reverse complement strand
CAGCGCGGCAACTTCATCAGCGTCCCGACCGACTGCCCGCAGCGCGACGAGCGGCTGGGCTGGCTCGGCGACGCCCAGGTCTTCGCCCGCACCGCCTGCTACAACCGCGACGTGGCCGCGTTCTTCGGCAAGTGGCTGGACGACGTGGCCGACGCCCAGCACCCGTCCGGGGCGTTCAGCGACATCGCGCCGCGGATGAGCATCCCCTGGGCCGCCGCGCCGGGCTGGGGCGACGGCGGGGTCATCGTGCCGTGGACGGTCTGGAAGATGTACGGGGACCGCGGCGTGCTGGAGCGGCACCTGGGCGCGATGACCGCGTGGATGGACTACCTGGAGCGGGTCAACCCCGACCACGTGCGGTCCCGCGAGCTGGGCAACAGCTACAACGACTGGCTCACCCCCGGCCGCGACGACACGCCGCCCGAACTGGTCGGCACCGCCTACTGGGCCTACGACGCGGCGCTGATGGCGGAGATCGCCGAGGTGCTGGGCCGGGCCGGCGACGCGGCCGGCTACCGGGCGCTGAGCGCCAAGGTCGGCGCGGCGTTCGCCGGGGCGTTCCAGTCCGCCGACGGGCGGCTGGCGTCGGGCACCCAGACCGCCTACGTGCTGGGCCTGCACGCCGGGCTGGTGCCCGACGACCTGCGGGCGGCCGCCGCCGGGCACCTGGTCGACGCGATCCGCGCCGCCGGCTGGCACCTGACCACCGGCTACGCCGGCGTGGCCAGCCTGCTCCCGGTGCTCAGCGCGACCGGGCACACCGACGTGGCCTACCGGCTGCTGGAGCAGGACACCGCGCCGTCCTGGCGGTACATGGTCGAGCACGGCGCGACCACCATGTGGGAGCGGTGGGACGGGTGGACGGCCGAGCGCGGCTTCCAGTCGGCCTGGATGAACTCGCTCAACCACTACGCGTTCGGCTCGGTGGGCGACTGGCTCTACCGGTTCATGCTGGGCATCGACCAGGCGCCGGGCACGGCCGGCTTCAGCCACCCGGTGCTGCGGCCGCACCCCGGCGGCTCGCTGACCTTCGCGCGCGGCTGGCACGAGTCGGTCCGCGGGACGATCAGCGCGGCCTGGGAGCGGTCCGGCGACCGGCTCAGCTACCGGGTCGGGCTGCCGCCGAACGTCACCGCCACGGTGTGCGTGCCCGCCGCGCGGGCGGCCGAGGTGCGGGACGCCGTCGGCGCCGGGCCCGTGTCGGTGGCCGCGTTCCCCGGCCGGGCGGGCGTCGAGGAGGCGGTGTTCCGCGTCGGGCCCGGCCGCCACGAATTCACCGGCCGCTGGCCTTGATTAATATCGGCTAACAAGCTGGCGCCAGCTAGCCGATCTTTGTTAGGGATGGTGTTTTTCCTGCCGCGCGGCCCTGGTCAGTCGAGGCTGAGCGTGAAGATGCCCCGGCCGTACCACCACGCGGTGCCGGTCGAGTTGAACGTCGTAGTGATAGCCGCTGGGCAGCGTGACGATGGTCTCCCCGTTGGTGACGGCGGTCTTGGCCGCGATGGCGAACGCCCAGCTGACCATGACCTCGTTGCCGGTGGGCAGGAACCGGCAGCTCACGTGCCCG
>JBOHCO010000811.1:0-2252 GCA_050698895.1 Streptosporangiaceae bacterium | reverse complement strand
GTCATGACCCTGCGCCGCGTGGCCACGGCCGCCCTCGCGACGGCGACCGCCAGCCTGCTGGCCGCCGCCTGCTCGGCCAGCTCGGCGACCAGCACCGCGACCGCGAAGACCGGGACGGTCGTGGCCGTGGGGGCCGAGAACGAGTACGCGAACGTGATCTCGCAGATCGGCGGCAAGTACGTCCGGGTCACCGCCGTCGAGAGCAACCCCAACACCGACCCGCACAGCTTCGAGGCCAGCGCCAGCGTGAGCGAGGTCGTCGGGGCCGCCGAGCTCGTCGTGCAGAACGGCATCGGCTACGACTCGTACATGGACACCATCGAGAAGGGCTCGCCCAACTCGACGCGCAAGGTCGTCAACGTGCAGCACCTGCTGCGGCTGCCCGACTCCACCCCGAACCCGCACCTGTGGTACTCGCCGGGCACCATGCCGGTCGTGGCCCGGGCCATCGCGGGTGACCTGGCCCGGCTCCGGCCCGCGCACCGGGCCTACTTCCAGGCCCGGCTGCGGGCGTTCGACGCCTCGCTGCGCCCCTGGCTGGCCGCGATCGCCCGGTGCAAGGCGTCCTACGCCGGGACCACGGTGGCGACCACCGAGCCGGTGGGCGACTACCTGCTCCAGGCCATGGGCACCCGCAACCTGACCCCGTTCGGGCTCCAGGCCGGCATCATGAACGGCGTGGACCTGTCGCCGCAGTACGTGACGCTCCAGGACAAGCTGTTCGAGCAGCACAAGGTGAAGGTCTTCGTCTACAACCAGCAGGTGGTGGACTCGGTCACCGAGGCCTTCCTGGCCGCCGCGCACCGGGCGGGCATCCCGGTCGTCGGGGTCTACGAGACGATGCCGACCGGCTATAGCTACCAGTCCTGGATGCTGGCCGAGGTGCACGCGCTCCAGAAGGCGATCGCCGGAAAGGTCTCGACGGAGAAGCTATGACCATGACCTCCGCCACCCCCGCCGTGCTGGACCGGGCCGCCGACGTGCTGGCCGTGGATGGCCTCAGCGTCCGGCTGGGCGGCCGGGACATCCTGCGGGACGTCGGGTTCCGGATCGGCTCCGGCCAGTTCGTGGGCCTGATCGGCTCCAACGGCGCCGGCAAGACGACCCTGCTCAAGGTGATCCTCGGGCTGGTCGCGCCGACCGCGGGCACGGTCACCGTCTGCGGCCAGCCGCACGCGGCCCGCAAGGGGCTGGTCGGGTACGTGCCGCAGAAGATCCAGCTCGACCCGGACATGCCGGTGCGGGCCCGCGACCTGGTCGGCCTGGGCCTGGACGGACACCGGTTCGGGCTGCCGCTGCCGAGCCGCGGCAAGCGCCAGCAGGTGGACGAGATGCTGCGCGCCGTGGACGCCGAGCGGTTCGCCGACGAGCGGGTGGGCAACCTGTCCGGCGGCGAGCAGCAGCGCGTCATGATCGCGCACGCGCTGATCAGCAGCCCCCGGCTGCTGCTGCTGGACGAGCCGCTGGCCAACCTGGACCTCCGCAGCGCGCAGGAGATCATCGCGCTGCTGGCCAGGGTCTGCGCGCAGCGCGGCGTGTCGGTGCTCATCTCGGCCCACGAGATGAACCCCCTGCTGCCGGTCATGGACTCGGTCGTGTACCTGGCCGGCGGCCGGGCCGCCAGCGGGACGACCGGCGAGGTCGTCCGCTCCGAGGTGCTCAGCGAGCTGTACGGCCACCACGTGGACGTGATCCGGGTGCACGGCCGCATCCTGGTCGTGGCCGGGACCGGCGACGGGCTGGACATCCCGTCCGAGGCGGGCGCGGCGGCCTGCTCCCCGACCTCGGGTCAGTCGCCGGCCGCGGGCGAGTCGGTGGCCGGGGGCGCTCCGCTCGGCGAGCAGGTCGGCCACGGCCGGGCGCTGAGCCACGAGGAACCGCCGGAGCCCGGTCTGCGGGCGGGTGACTCGTGACCGGGCTGCTGCACCTGCTGTTCGCGCCCGGCTTCTTCTCCAGCGCGCCGGTACAGCTGGCCCTGCTGACCGGCGGCGTGGCCGCGCTGGTCTCGGGCGCCGTCGGCGCGTTCACCGTGCTGCGCGGCCAGTCGTACGCCGGGCACGCGCTGGCCGACATCAGCGTTACCGGGGGCTCTGGCTCCTACCTGCTGGGCATCAGCCCGCTGCTCGGCTTCGCGGGCACCGGCGTGCTGGCGGCGGGCGTGATGGACATGATCGGCATCCGACGGCCGAGGGGCCGGGACCTGGCCACCGGGATCGTGCGCGGCGCCGGGCTCGGGATCGCGGCGCTGCTGC
>JBOHCO010000810.1:0-3317 GCA_050698895.1 Streptosporangiaceae bacterium | reverse complement strand
CTGTCGGTGTGCGCCATCGAGTCGAGTCGAGTCGAGTCGGGTCGGGGCTGGGGCTGGGGTTACGGGCGGCCGGATCGCGTGCTGCGGCCGGGCCGGAAGGAACGGGTTCATGATCACGGCAATCGGTCCGCGACTATCGCGGACCGATTTCCGGGATCATGGCGGCCCCCATGAAGGACGGCCGGAAAGCGGGGATCCGGGCCGGCCCGGAGCGGGGCGGACGGGTCCCCAGGGACGGGCAGGACCCCAGGCACGGACAGGACCCCAGGCACGGACAGGGCCCGCAGGGACGGACGGGGCCGACAGGGACGGCCGAGGCCCCGCAGGGACGGACGGGACGCGCGAGACCGTCCGGCCTGGCTCATGCTGCCGCGCCCCGGTCGTGGATGCCCCGTTGGCACACCCCGGTTAGCAACGGGACATCCACGCTGGGCTTACGGGCGGCGCGGGGATCAGGTGATGCGGAAGGTGATGGTGTTGCTCTGGAGCCAGCCGTCAGCGGCCGTGGCGGTGTAGGTGCCGTCCGGGACGGAACCGGACTGGGCTTGGCAGCCCGGCGCGGACGGCTGGCGGTTCCATGAGATGGGCAGCACCGTCGGCACCCCGCGCTGGAGGTCGGTGACCAGGTCGCCGGCGCCCTGCACGCAGTCGGCCGAGCTCCAGACCCGCTCGGAGCCGGACCGGACGATCAGCGCGATGTGGCTGGCACCGACGTTGAACGAGCAGGTCTGGCGGCCGGTCCCGACGACGTCGACGGTGAACTGCGGCAGCTCGCCGTGCCCGTAGGTGGGCTGGGCGTTGATCAGGCTCAGCACCACGGCGCCGTGCGGGCACGGACCGGGCGTGGCGGTGGTCCCGGACTGACCGGAGCCGGAGCTGTCGCCCGGCCCGGGCGTGGCCGGAGGCGACGTCGAGCTTCCCCCGGTCGGACTGCCGCCGACCCCGCCGTGCCCGCCGCCCCCGCCGCCCAGGTCCTGCTGCTGCGCGGCCCCGGTGCCACGGGCGCCGCCCGACCCAGACCCCGAGCCCGGCCCCGAGCCTGACCCGGACCCGCTCGCGGCCGACGGGCCTGACGGGGTCGCGCCGCCGATGGCGCCGTTGAAGGCCCAGGCGATCACGGCCAGGACGGACAGGCCGAGGGCCAGGGCGACCAGCCGCCGCCGCCAGTACATGGCCGCCAGCGGGTTGCGCTCCCGCTCCGCCCCGCGCCGCAAAGACCAGCGCCGACCCGGCCAGACGCCCCCGAGCCGAGCGTTCCCCCCGATCCGCTCACGCCACCTGTGGTAACGGAACGTGTTCATCCCCATGCTTTGAGTATGCAAGAGCCGGGCGGCCGACCCGGGCCCGAAACGCCGTCGGCCCGCGGATACCGGTGGATGTCCGGGCCGTGCGAGGATCGGGCGGTCATGACATCCACCTACGCGGCGCCGGTGCTGGACTGGTACCAGGCCAGCGCCCGTGACCTGCCGTGGCGGCGGCCGGGCACCTCGCCCTGGGCGGTCCTGGTCAGCGAGATCATGCTCCAGCAGACGCCGGTGGCCAGGGTGCTGCCCGCCTACGGGGCCTGGCTGGCCCGGTGGCCGACGCCCGCGGCGCTGGCGGCCGGCACCCCGGCCGAGGCGGTCCGGCAGTGGGACCGGCTGGGCTACCCGCGCCGGGCGGTCCGGCTGCACGCGATCGCCCAGCGGCTGGTCAGCGAGCATGACGGCGAGGTCCCGGACTCGGCCGAGGTGCTGGTCACGCTGCCGGGCATCGGCCTGTACACCGCGGCGGCGGTGGCCAGCTTCGCCTTCGGGCAGCGCCACGCGGTGCTGGACACCAACGTGCGGCGGGTGCTGGGCCGGCTGGTGAGCGGCGTCGCCCTGCCGCCCGTCGCGACCTCGGCGGCCGAGCGCCTGCTGGCGCGGGCGCTGCTGCCGGCCGAAGACGCCGTCGCCGCCCGCTGGTCGGTGGCAGTGATGGAACTGGGCGCGCTGGTCTGCACCGCGGCCCGCCCGGACTGCGCGGCGTGCCCGGTGGCCAGCCAGTGCGCCTGGCGGCGGGCGGGCCAGCCGGCCGCCCCGGCCCGGCGGACCCAGCCCGGCTATACGGGTAGCGACCGGGAGTGCCGGGGCCGGCTGCTGGCCGTGCTGCGCACGGCGGACGGGCCGGTTCCGGCCGCCGCGCTCGATGCCGCCTGGCCGGACCCGGACCAGCGGGGGCGGGCGCTGGCCGCGCTGATCGCCGACGGGCTGGCCGCACGCCGGGCCGACGGCGCCATCGGCCTGCCAGGCGACGACGCCTAGCTGGCCCGACCAGACACGAGCCGAGGGACGCGAGCGGCGCTCGCGGCCCTCAATCAGGGCCAGCAAACGACCGAAGGGCAGCGGGCGGGTGCTCGCTGCCCTTCAGACCTTTGTTATTCGATTATGTGGGCTCTCGGACCTGGCTAGCTGGCCGGCCGGGTGTCCGTGGCACCCGTCCCGCTCGCCGTCCCGGTCGCCGCGGCCTTGGTGTCGATGTCCGCGGGCGGCGCGTCCGGAACCGCCTCGGGCTTGGGGATGCCCTTGAACGTGAAGACAGCCTCGGGGCCGGTGCCCCCCTCAGCGTCGACCATCACGATCTGGCCCGCCTTGAGCTCGCTGAACAGGATCTTCTCCGACAGGTGATCCTCGATCTCCCGCTGGATGGTCCGGCGCAGCGGCCGGGCGCCGAGCACGGGATCGTAGCCGCGCACGGACAGCAGCTCCTTGGCCGCCGGCCGGACCTCGATCCCCATGTCGCGGTCCTTCAGCCGCTCGTCCACCTTGGTGATCATCAGGTCCACGATCCGGAAGATCTCCTCCCGGCTGAGCTGGTGGAAGACGATGATGTCGTCCACGCGGTTCAGGAACTCGGGCCGGAAGTGCTGCTTGAGCTCCTCGCCGACCTTGCTCTTCATCCGGTCGTAGGAACCGCGGGACTCACCGGAGGTGCCGAAGCCCACCGACACGCCCTTGGAGATATCCCTGGTGCCCAGGTTCGTGGTCATGATGATGACGGTGTTCTTGAAATCCACCACCCGGCCCTGGGCGTCGGTCAGGCGACCGTCCTCCAGAATCTGGAGCAGCGAGTTGAAGATGTCCGGGTGGGCCTTCTCGATCTCGTCGAACAGCACGACGGAGAACGGCCTGCGCCGCACCTTCTCGGTCAGCTGCCCGCCTTCCTCGTATCCGACGTAGCCGGGCGGGGAGCCGAACAGCCGCGAGACGGTGTGCTTCTCCATGTACTCGCTCATGTCCAGCTGGATGAGCGCGTCCTCGTCACCGAACAGGAACTCGGCCAGGGTCTTGGACAGC
>JBOHCO010000809.1:0-6054 GCA_050698895.1 Streptosporangiaceae bacterium | reverse complement strand
GCTGTAGGAGCACCAGAGGGCCAACCATGACGCCTGGCCACCCCTCGCCCTGGGGGCGGCCCCTCGTAACGACGTGAAAGGGCCGGTTACGTCGCTAGAACGACGTGAAAGGGCCGGTCACGTCGCTGGGCGCAACCGGTGCTGCGACCAATGGTGTTAACGGGACCGGCGGGGCGGATGGGATCCGCACAGGACACGCCGAGGTGGCCGGCGCGGGCGTCAGCCCCGATTTGCGCCGCCGCCGAGCCGCGCCAGCTACAGCGCTAACGACGTGGTTGTTGCTCTCCCGTCGCCAGAACGACGTGAGCGCAACAACCACGACGCTGTGCCTGCCCGACCGACAGCCCGGCAGCCCGGCAGCCCGGCGGCCCGGCAGCCCGGCAGCCCGGCGCGGCCAGTCAGGCGGCGGGGTCGTAGTAGTGGGCGTACTGCCAGGTGCCCGCGCTGATCAGCGCCTCGTCGGTCAGCGCGCCGAACCGGGCCGGGGCCAGCGCCGAGATGTCCAGCCGCCCGGGCACGTCGCAGATCCAGGCCGCCAGCGCCTCGCCCAGGGCCAGCGACGACGAGAAGCCCGACCCGTTGCAGCCGCTGGCCACCCACAGGCCCGGCGCGCCCGGCACCGGCCCGGCCACGAACCGGCCGTCGGGCGTCATGGTGAACAGCCCGCCCCGGTGCCCGGCCACCGGCAGGTCGCCGGCCAGCGGCACTTCCGCCGCCACCTGGCCGGCCATCTTGGTCAGCACGTCCAGGTCCAGCTCCAGGTCGGCGGTGCGGAACGAGGCCGGCCGCGCCCGCGGGTCGGCCGGCAGCGGGTCGGCCTCGAACCCGCCCAGCATCAGGCCGCCGCGCGCGGGCCGCAGGTACACCGCGGCGTCCACGACCCGGACGATCGGCTGCGCCGCGTCTATGTCCGGCGCGGGCTCGGTGATCAGCAGCTGGTGCCGGACCGGCGCGACGGCCGTCTCGGCGCCGGCCAGCTCCGCGACCTGGCGGGTCCAGGCCCCGGCCGCGTCCACCACCGCGGCGGCCGGGATCGACCGGGACGGCGTCCGCACCTCGGCCTGGCCGCCGCCGCGGAGGCCGATCTCCACCGCCGGCTCGCCCTCGGCCACCTCCACGCCGAGTAGCCGGCAGGCCGCCGCCATCGCCGTGACCAGGCTCATCGGCTCCTCGATGTAGCAGTCCTCCGGGCACCGCAGGGCCAGCTCCGTGCCGTCGCCCTGGTAGTAGGACACCGCCCGGGCCAGCTCGCCCGGCCCGGCCTCGGTCACGTCCACCCCCCAGCCCGCCGACTGCCGGGCCTCGGTGGTCAGGAAGGCCCGGTGCGCGTCGGTCCTGGCGACCAGGTAGCTGCCCGACCGGGCCACCTCCATCGGCACGCCCGCCCAGTCCCCGAAGCTCAGCGCCCGGTCGATGCTCCGCCGGGCGATGATCGTCCGCAGCTCGTCGGCCTGCACCGACTTGAACAGTCCGGCCGCCCGCCCGGAGGCCTGTGACCCGGCCGTGTCACGCTCCAGCACCACCACCGGCCGGCCGAGCAGCGCGCAGTGCAGCGCGGTGCTGAGGCCGAGCGCGCCCGCCCCGATGACCACGATGTCGCTCGTCATGCTCCCAGTGTGCACAGGCCGCCGGCGCCGGGGCCAGCAGCCCGGCCCGCGGCCGGTGCCGCCCCCGGCTCAGCCCCGGATCAGGTGCCGGTCGGCGTCCTCGCCCAGCAGCTCGCGGGACAGCCGGGTCAGCATCTGGGCCAGGTCAGCATGCTGCTCCGGGGACCAGCCGGCCAGCATGTGCTCCAGGCCCTGCCGCCGGGCCTCGAATACCTGGCCGGCCGCCACGTGCCCGGACGCGGTCAGCTCCAGCGTGCCGTCCACCCGGTTCACGTAGCCCGCTTCGACCAGCTTGTCCACGTACGGCCGTCCGGCGGCCATCGGGACCCCGGCCTCCTTGGCCAGCTCCACGCCCGCCACCGGGCCGTGCTTGGCCAGCCGGGCCAGCACCCAGCAGCTGCCCCCGGGCAGCTCGAGCCCGCACAGGTCGGCCAGCCGGTCGTAGCCGCGCCGGCGCAGGTCGGCGTCGGCCAGCCGGAGCAGCGCCCGCTCGATCTCCTCCATCGAGGTCCGCTCGGTCGAGCCCGCCCCGATCCCCTCCCCCAGGTCGGCGGCGCCGGCCGTACGGCGCAGCGGCACCTCGCGCAGGAACCAGGACAGCACGAACGCGGCCAGCGCCACCGGCACCGCGTACAGGAACACCCGGTCCACCGCCGAGGCGTAGGCGTGCCGGATCGCGTCGTGCAGCGCCGGCGGCAGCCGCCGGATCAGGGCCGGGTTGGCCTGCACCGTCGAGGCCCGGAAGCCGGGCGGCAGGTGCGCCCCGGTCAGCGCCGCGGCCAGCTGGGCCGTCAGCCGGGCCGAGAAGACGGAGCCGAACACCGCCACGCCGAACGACCCGCCGATGGACCTGAAGAACGTGACGCCCGAGGTGGCCGCGCCCAGGTCGGAGTAGTCCGTCGCGTTCTGCACCGCGATGACCAGAACCTGGAGGATCAGGCCCAGGCTCAGCCCGAGCAGGAAGAAGTACGTGTTGGCGACCAGCGACGACGTCCCCGCCGACAGCATCGACAGCAGGAACAGCGACACCGCCAGCAGCGCCGTGCCGACGACCGGGAACACCTTGTACCGCCCGAGCCGGGAGATCAGCTGGCCGCTGCCCACCGAGGTGATCAGCAGGCCGACCACCATCGGCAGCAGGTAGACCCCGGAGATGGTCGGCGAGACCCCGCGTGCGACCTGCAGGAACAGCGGCAGGAACGCCAGCGCCCCGAACATCGCAAGCCCGCGGCGAACCCGATCGCCGAGGCCACCGAGAACACCCGATTCCCGAACAGGCGCAGTGGCAGCACCGGCTCGGCGGCCCGCCGGGCCGACAGCCACCACCCCACCCCCAGCGCCACCGAGGCCAGCCCCAGGCCGATGATGACCGGCGATCCCCAGGCGTACTGCGAGCCGCCCCAGGAGGTGAGCAGCACCAGGCCGGTCGCGGTGGCCGCGAGCAGGAGGGCGCCCGGGTAGTCGATGCGGTGCTTCTCCCTGGACCCGGACCTGGGCAGCACGATCCCGATGACGACCAGCGCGATCAGGCCGACGGGCAGGTTGATGTAGAAGACCCAGCGCCAGCCCAGGTTGTCGACGAAGAACCCGCCCAGCAGCGGCCCGGCCACGCTGGACACCCCGAACACCGCGCCGAAGGCGCCTGGTACTTGCCGCGCTCGCGGGCCGGGACGACGTCGGCGATGATCGCCTGGGCCAGCACGATGAGGCCGCCCCCGCCCAGGCCCTGGAGGGCCCGGAACGAGATCAGCTCGATCATGCTGGGGCCTGGCCGCACAGCGCCGAGCCGACCAGGAAGATCACGATCGAGGCCTGGAACAGCGTCTTGCGGCCGAACTGGTCTCCGAGCTTGCCCCACAGCGGGGTCGATGCCGTGGTCGCCAGCAGGTAGGCGGTCACCACCCAGGACAGGTGGCTCAGCCCGCCCAGGTCGCCGACGATCGTTGGCAGGGCCGTGGAGACGATGGTCTGGTCCAGCGCGGCCAGCAAGATGGCCAGCATCAGCGCCAGGTAGATGATCAGCAGCCCGCCGCGGGGCCGGACCGCCGCGTCCGCGGTCTGGTCGGCCGTGTGACTGTCCGTCATCCAGCAATTGTGTCCCGCGCGACCGCCCCGGGCCAGGTCAGCCACTCCGGGCCAGATCAGGCGGCTAGCCCGCCTTCCGGGCCGCGGGCCGGTCCCCTTCCCGCCCCCCGCGGGGAAGGGAGCCGGCCCGCCTGGCCCTGCGGCGCCGCGCGGGCGAACCCGCGCGGCTCACCGCGATCCTGCCTTCCGGCCGCGACCCCCGTCCGCGGGCCGGAAGCGCCAGCCAGGGCCTGAGGCTGGTTAAGACCCTGACTGGCGCGCTCTGGGTCACCGTGTCCGGCCAGGCCCTCCGGACCGGCTGGTCCCAGGCCGCAGGCTCAGGAGCGGCGGCTCAGTACCCGTAGCCGCCACCGCCGCTACCGCTGCTCGACGAGGCCTTTGGCTTGCTCGCCGCCAGCTTGGCGCCCGAGGGAGTCATCGCCCACCACAGGCCGCCCGAGGTGTTGATGTCGTTGCCGTTGACCTGCCCCGCCGAGGTGTCCTGCTTGAACGTGTAAAGCGGGTGGCCGTCGTAGGTCGCCTGAAGCTGCCCGTCCGACCGCTTGATCGTGCCGAACGTGCCGCTCGGGCTGGCGCCCGAGGCCATGCTCGGCTTGCCCAGCACCGGCGGCCAGAAGGTCGCGCAGGTGCCGCTGCACTTCGACGACGTCGGAGTGTCAATCGCAAACCAGTACAGCGTGCGGCCCTGCGAGTTGACCAGGACCGTCCCCTTGCTCGTGCTCGCGGTCTTGATGCCGCTCGCCGACGACGAGCCAGATGTGGTTCCGGCTGTGCTGCCGGCATTCGACCCGCCCGAGCCCCCCGACCCGCTACTGGAGGTGGGGCTGCTGGTACTGCCACAGGCGGCGAGCAGGCCCACGGCGGCGGCCACGACTGGCGCCGTCCACCATCGGTTAATCATCTTGATCTCTCCGTTCCGGTCAGGTGCTTCTTTGCTCCCCACCCACCCATCACGTATCCCGTGCCGAGATCGTTCACGGCTTGTTCAGTTTGATATCCGCTGGCAGAGCCAGGCCAGCGAGAGCGGGTACCGGTACTCGATCGCCGCGTGGGTGCCCTCGAACAGCTCGAAGCGGACCACCTCACCCGGCACGCCGACATCCGCGAGCGCCGCGCGGAACGCCTCCGCGCCAAGATCGAGGTTGAAGTCATCGGCCTTGCCCGCGTCGATCCAGATCGCCCGCAGCGAGCGCAGCGCCGTGGCGTAGCGGGGCACCATCCGAACCGGGTCCCAGGCCAGCCACCGTTCCCAGACCTCCGGGCGCAGCACCGCCGTCCGCGGGTCGAACGGCAGTTCCACCGCCCCGTCCTCACGCGCGGAGAAGCAGGCCGCGACGCCCAGGATGCCCAGCAGCGCCTGGTCCGCCGGCTTGGTGAAGGCGACGCGGGAGTTGAAGTCCTCCCACCAGCGCCAGATGTCCCCGTCGTAGTCCCGCAGCGCCCGGACCGCCGCGCCGAAGTCGTGCACGTAGCACTGCTCGTACAGGGTGTCGCCCGCGTGGGTGGCCAGGGCCCCGAACAGGTCCGGGCGCAGCATCGGCGTGATCATCGCCCCGAACCCGCCGCTGGACTTCCCGGAGATGGCCCGGTGCGCCGCGTCGGGCAGCGTCCGGTACCGCGCGTCCACCCACGGCACCACCTCGTCACACAGATAGGAGTGGTAGCGGCCGGTGCCCGGCGAGTCGACGAACTGACTGCCGCCGTAGGCCGTCCAGGCGTCCACGTAGATCACGATGGCCGGCGGAGCGTCACCACGGGCGAAGACCGCATCGGCCGTCTCGATGAACGGCTGCCGGAACGGCGTCCGGTTCCGCCACATCGCCACGTGCCCGGTGTAGCCCTGGATCACGTAGACCGACGGGTACCGGCGGTCCGCCTCGGCGTCGTAGCCCGGCGGCACGTAGACCCACAGCGGCCGGTCGCTCGGATCGCCGAGCGGGTTGCCGCGCAGCAGCTCGCTCGCGATGACGTGCTCGTCCAGCCGGCCGGCGAGATCAGCGGACCAGGGCAGCATGAAGCCTCCGAAGGTTGGCGTGACCTGAGCTATTCATCACACCATCCGCAACAACAAGCCGCCACCACCGCACCCGCCTCGGCCGCCTGGCCGCGCCCGGGCGGGGACCACGGTATGCGCGATCGATCCGCGCAGCTTACGGTCTGTCTATGAGCCCGGAGTCAGCACCGTCCACCGTCGGCCTGGCCGCAGCGGCCGTCCCCGCCGAGACCAGGAACCCGGCCGAGGCCGGCCGGTCCCCGCTGGAGCAGCATTTCGCGGCCGCCGTGCGGGCCATGCAGCCCGCCGGGGACGCCGCTCCCCTCGCGGCCGGGGCCGGCCCGGCCGACCCGGCCGACCCCGCCGGCC
>JBOHCO010000808.1:0-1022 GCA_050698895.1 Streptosporangiaceae bacterium | reverse complement strand
TAGCTGACCCGCAGAAATACTCAACCGACACCATGATCATCGGAAAGTCGGGCTAGCGCAGGCCCGGCGGAATCATCCAGCGCGGGTGACGACAGCACGGCCGGCCGCTGCCAGCCTGGCTCCCGTTCACCCGGACCGCCGGGCGAGGAGAGGGGACTGCCGTGGCCAAGGCCGACAGCACATTCATCTATGTCGCTACCTACCCGGACGAAATGACCGCGCGGGATGACTACCGGGTTGTCAAGGACCTGCACTCCGGGGGGCTGGTGGGCGCCTACGACGCCGCGGTCGTCACCAAGGACCTCAAGGGCAAGGTGCACGAGAACAAGGACGAGACCGCGACCCGGCACGGGGCCTGGTGGGGGGTCGCGGCGGGCGCCGCCGTGGGCGTGCTGTTCCCGCCGTCGGTGCTGGTGAGCGCGGCCGCCGGCGGCGTGATCGGCGGGGTCAGCGGCCACCTGGCCAAGGGCATGTCCCGGTCCAGGGCCAGGGAGCTGGGCGACGTCATCGACCCCGGCCAGGCCGGGCTCATCGTGGTCGGCGAGAGCAAGGTCGGGCCCGCCATCCAGGAGGCCGTGACCCGGGCCGAGAAGGAGACCGCCGAGCAGCTCGACGTGGATCCCCAGCACATCGACCGGGCCCTGCACCAGGCCGTCACCGACATGTAGCGCCGCGGTGCCCGGCCGCCGCGGGCGGCCGGGGACGCGCGCACCGCGGGAATGCGGCCGCGAGCCGGGACCGGCGTCATTCACCGCCCGCCGCGGCCGCATGGTCGCGCGCCTTTTTAACGGTCGTGAATAGGGGCCCGTACCGAGGTCTTGCCTGCCCTGGCCAGCACAGGTAGCGTTCTCGCCGATAGCCGACGAATCGGCCTAGACGGCACGTTACCGATTCACCTCGTCTTTCTGAGTTAGGCGGCAGTGGTGTCGCAGGTCCAGGACTCGGGGTCGTTTTGATCAAGGGGGTTGTGACCTGGCTGGATGGCGGAAAATCGGGCGTTGGAGAACTCGCGGCGGAGCCTG
>JBOHCO010000807.1:0-3296 GCA_050698895.1 Streptosporangiaceae bacterium | reverse complement strand
GGCGGCGAGCAGGCCGGCGAGCACGGCGACGGTCCCGGCGGCGAGGGCCAGGACGATCACCCAGGCGGCCTTGGCGGCGAGCACGAGGGGGCGGCGGGGCATGGCGGCCAGGGTGACGCGGATCATGCCGCTGCTGTACTCGCCGCTGATGATGAGCACAGCCAGGATGGCGATGACGGCCTGGCCGAGGTCGATGCCGGTCAGCGCGACCTTGGTGGTGTCCTGGACGGAGCCGGACGGGGAGTACTTGGTGGCGGCGGCCGCAGCCGCGCTGACCCCCGCGGTCAGCACGGCCGCGGTGAGCAGGAGCCAGCCGGTGCCGCCGACGGTGCGGAGCTTGGTCCACTCAGCGTGGATGACGGTCATGCCGACGGCAGGAGGCGCGGGGGGGCGAGGGGGGTCGTCCCCCCTGGGCAGCAGGGTCATGCGTCTCGCCGCCGGAGCAGGTAGAAGGCCAGGCCGAGGGCGAGGGCGGCGTAGGCGCACAGTACGGCGAAGCCGGCCCAGGGAGTGAGCGGGTAGAAGCCGTTGGCGACGTTGTAGGTGTAGCTGACCTGGGGATAGGCGGGGATGGTCTGCTGGACGGCGAACGCGGCGGCGGGGGTCAGCCGCATCAGCCACTGGCCGGCGCCGGGCAGCGCGGTGCCGAGGACGAAGGGGAGGACGAGCAGCACGATGCCGGCGGTGACGGCGCCGGCACTGCGCCGCAGGATGGTGCCCAGGGCGAGCACGGCGACGGCGGCGACGGCGAGCAGGGCGGCGGTGCCGACGATGACGCGCAGGTCAGTGACCGGGTCGGCGGGGAACAGGTAGTTGCCGTTGCCGGCGAGGATGTGCCGGGAGAGCGGGATGGCGATCGCGGTGGCGACCAGGCCGGTGACGAAGGTGACGGTGCCGATCACGATGGCCTTGGCGGCCAGGACCCGGCCGCGCCGGGGGCTGGCGGCGAGGGTGACGCGGATCAGGCCGCGGCGGTACTCGGCGGTGATGTACAGGGTGGCGACGACGATCAGCGCGATCAGGCCGGCCAGCACGCCGAGCAGGCTGCTCTGCAGGGTGTCGCCGCCGAACAGGCCGCCGCCGGGGTCGGGGGCGATGTCACCGGATCCGCTGACGGTGAGGGTGCCGCGGGACTGCTGATAGTGGCCGTCGGTGAGGATGGGGTACATGCTGTTGGGCCCGATGTCGCCTCCCCGCCAGGCGGATGGGGCGCCGCTGACGTGGTCGAAGACGCCGGTGGCCAGGCTGGTGGAGCCGGCGCTGACGACCTGGAAGGACACGGGCGAGTTGACGAACAGCCCGACCTGGACGGTGGCGCGCAGCCCGGCCAGCCGGATGGTGCCGATCTTGGTCCAGCGGCTGCCGCTGACGGAGTCGTAGCCGGTGAGGGTGCTGCCGGAGCGGGTGAGCCGCAGCCAGCGGGGTGCGGCGGCGGAGACGCGGCCGGGCAGGCCGGGGGAGTCGTGGGTGTAGTTGTACTGCATGCGCACGCCGTGGGCGCCGGTGGCCATGACGGCCGCGTAGGCGGACCCCTGACGCAGGCTCTGCTTGATGATGACCCCGGCCTTGGCCCACGGGGCGAGGACGGGCCTGGTGCCGGCCAGTGGGTTGCCGGGCTGCCCGATGTTCATCCCGAGGGCCGAGGTCGCTCCGGTGAGCGAGGTGAGCCGGGCGGTGATGCTGCCGTTCCCGGTCATGGGCTGGTGCACGAAGAAGAAGCTGTCCGAGACGGCCTCGCCGTCGGGCCCGGTCGGGACGTACGGGTGGCCGACGGTGCACTTCAGGTGCTGCGGGTCGGGGCCGACGCAGGAGCCGCTGTGCTGGCCGAGAGCGCTCAGGACCGAGATCAGGGTGGTCACCAGCGCGGCGACGATCAGGCCGATGATCCAGCCGCGCACGGTCCAGAACTTGGTCCACTCGGCCCGCAGGACCTGGGCGAAGCCGTCGTGGCCGGCGGGCAGGCCGGAGCGGTAGGCGGTGCTGGTGGCGGTCATCGGGTCGGCTCCTCGGCGGGGGCGGCGCGGTACTCGACCGAGTCCCTGGTCAGCTCCATGTAGGCCTCCTCGAGGGTGGCCCGGTGGCTGGACACCTCGGAGAAGGGCACGCCGGCCTGGGACAGCAGCGCTATGACGCGCTCCGGGGAGAGCTCGGCGATGGTCAGGGTCTCGGGCCCGGTCACCGTCACGGTGGCCCCGGCGCTGCCGAGCAGCGAGATGGCCTCGGCCCGCGAGGCGGTCCGCAGCGCGACCCGGCCGCCGGACGCGGTGGTGATCAGCTCGGCCACGCTGGTGTCAGCGACAAGCCGGCCGCGCCCGATGACGACCAGGTGGGTGGCGGTGTCCTGAAGCTCGCTCATGAGGTGGCTGGACACCAGGACGGCGCGGCCCTCGGCGGCCAGGGCGCGCAGGTAACCGCGCATCCACACGATGCCCTCGGGGTCCAGGCCGTTGAACGGCTCGTCCAGCATGAGCACGGGCGGGTCGGCCAGCATGGCGGCGGCGATGCCGAGCCGCTGGCGCATGCCGAGCGAGTAGCCGCCGGCGCGGCGGCGGGCCACGCCGGTCAGGCCGGCGTCGGCCACCACCTGGTCGACCCGGCGGCCGGACAGGCCCTGGGAGTGGGCCAGCCACAGCAGGTGGTTGCGGGCGCTGCGGCTGGGCTGCAGCGCGGCGGCGTCGAGCAGCGAGCCGACGTGGCTGAGCGGGTGCCGCAGCTGGTGGTAGGGCTGGCCGCCGACCAGGGCGCGGCCGCTGTCGAGCGAGTCCAGGCCGAGGACGGCCCGCATGGTGGTGGACTTGCCGGCCCCGTTGGGGCCGACGAAGCCGGTGATGCTGCCCGCGGCGACGGCGAATGACAGTCCGTCCAGGGCCACGGTCGGGCCGAACCGCTTGCGCAGGTCGGTCACTTCGATGGCTGTTTCCATGGCACCCCACGCTAGGCAGGCCCAGTGGGGTTTACGTCCCGCCGCGGAGCGGTCTTGGCCGTAGCTCGCACGGGGGAGGGACGATCCCCGGCCAGGGGGGCGCATGCGGGCTGGCCAGCGGCGACAATGTCTTCGGTGAGGCGATGTCTTCGGTGAGGCGATGTCTTCGGTGAGGCGTTCCAGGTGAAGCTGCTGATGCGCCCGCGGGCGGCCGGGGTGCTCCTGGGCCTGCTCGCCCTGGCCGAGGCGATCACCCGGCTGGCGCTCGGCGCGGCGGACGCGCAGAACGCGCTGGGCGTGTGGCTGCTGGCGCTGGGCGGCACGGTCCCGCTGGCGCTGCTGCCCCCGGCGGGGGCAGCGCTCGCGGTGGGCG
>JBOHCO010000806.1:0-2645 GCA_050698895.1 Streptosporangiaceae bacterium | reverse complement strand
CCACGCTGGCCAACCCCGAGGTCGTCGACGGCATCCGCCACCACGTGCAGAGCGCCAAGGTGGCCAGGGGCGACGTCCCGCGCGAGCTGAGCGAGACCGAGCGGGCCGAGATCCAGTCCTT
Organism: Streptosporangiaceae bacterium; assembly: GCA_050698895.1. Lineage (GTDB taxonomy): Bacteria > Actinomycetota > Actinomycetes > Streptosporangiales > Streptosporangiaceae > DASUBV01. The sequence goes on along the minus strand of JBOHCO010000806.1, from coordinate 2,524 downwards.
CGGCGACGAGCGCTGAGCCGCCGGGCCGCCGGGCCGCCGGGCACAGCTCAGCCATGGCGCATATATATATCGTGCTACGATAAGAATGTCGGCGGGTACGTGGCACGCGAGCAATGACCAGCGAAGGGCGTTGTCGACGAGCAGTAGCGGATCCGCCGACTGGCGCGTCATCCAGTCGGCAGTTCCGGCCCTCCGCAGCCGTCGGTCCCGCCCCTGCGTCTTTTGTCGTCCACGACCAGTGCGCTCCCGGTGTGCCCCAGCCAGCCTGCGCGCTGAAGGCCTGCTGGGCATCCTGAGGGAGATGACCATGACCACGACGTTGCGTCCGGCGCAGGAGCCGCGTCCGCGGCGCATGCCGCGCGGCCCGGCCCGGTCCCGCCCTGCGGCCATGGGCGTCATCGTCGGAGTAGACGGGTCCGCAGGCTCGGCGGCAGCGCTGCAGTGGGCGGCCGCCGAGGCCTGCCGCCGTCAGGCGACCCTGCGTATTGTGTCGGTATGGCAGCGGACCGACACACCGGGACCGTCAGCCTGCGCCGCAATTCCGGCGACGGTGGCGGCCTCGCGAGTTCAGGACGCGCTGGACGGGCTACTGCGGCAGCACGGGACTCCGCGTCATGTCGGCTGCGCCACGCCCCGAGGCGAGCCGGGAGAGATGCTCGTGCGGCAGGCCAGGGGCGCGGCCCTGCTGGTCCTGGGGACCAGCTCCAGTGATGATCCCGGCCGGACTGCCAGATACTGCCTGCACTACGCACCTTGTCCCGTTGTGTTCGTGTCGCCCTGACCTGGCTCGCCGCGCTCGTACCCGGGTGCCCGCAAACTGCTGGCGCCCTAAGAGCGGGCCGACCGGCAGCGGCGACGTAGCGGAGGCGGCTCGCAGCTAGCACTAAAAGTGACTAGGAGCCGGCACCGGGGCCGCCAGCCAGCGCAACGACTCCACACTCTCCCGCGCATCCAGTCGGCGTATCAGCGCGGGCAGTGCCTGCGACTGGCTTTCGTGCGCGGCGGCGGCGCATTTCTGGATCGCGCGGGCGGTAGCGGCTTCGGCGCCGAGGTCGATCACCCACGAATCGCCTGCGCCCGGTTCTGAGCCGACCAGGACCGGTATGCCTTCCTCTCCGGCAGCGATGCACGCGGCTCGGGCAACGGCAAGGTCGTCGAGGTCGCCGGTGCGAGGATCGATCATGAGCAGCAACTCGGCGGAATGCCGGCGGACCGCACAAAGTACCCTCTCGGCGAGCTCGGCCGCCGGATAGCGGTGCACGAGCCCGTCGGGGTAAGAGGACACTGTGATCCCGGAGATGCCCAGCACGTTGGCCGCGAGATTGGTCTCCCACGGGCGGATGGCCTCCAGTCGCGCAGACCTGGTGGAGTTCAGCGACGAGGCCTCACCACGGGTCAGGCACAGCAGCGCGAGCCTGGCGCCGGCGCGCCGGAAGGCATACACCACTCCGCCCAGGTCGGCAGACTCCGGGCCGGGCCGTGCCGTTACAACCAGGACGCTGCCCGCCCGAGGGAGCGGTCCACCGACCGGACCCGCGGGCGTAACCGGTGACGCCAGAGCTGTGGTAGTGGCCATCGAGTGCTCCTTTGTGTTGACGGGTCGCAGTCGGAGGTGGCATCGCGCCCGGGGTACCGACGCTGGCCGCCCCCCGGATCGGCGGCCAGCCTGCCTTTACTCTCGTAGGGGTCGATGAACCTTCAGCGCAACGGGGATGGAGGTTCGATGGAGGCTGCCGTAGCCAGGCGAGCTGGCCGCAGCCCCGAGGCCAGGCCGGCCTACCCGGGCTGCGGCGGCGTCCTCGGGGACGGAGGCCAGGTCACTGTCACCTTCGCTCGCAGCGGGCACGTAGCGGCGGGCCGCCGCTGGCGACTTCGACGATCCCGGCGCCGACCGGGGTGTGATCCGGCCCGGTGACGGTGGCGATCTGGGCGCTGAGTGCGGCGCGACGGGAGTTGGTGACGTGCCCGGTTCTGCTGAGCCGGCCGGCGATGTCGCGGGCCAGGCTGGCGGGATGGCAAAGCCGATGCCCTGTACCTGGGCGCTGTCTTGCGGGCTGGCCTCGGCGAGGGCGGGGATGCCGGTCACCTCCCCGGCCGATTTGACGAGCGCGCCGCCGCTGTTGCCGGGGTTGATCCGCGTGCTGGTCTGAATCGCAACAGGCAGGGTTGCAGCGGGCGCGTCAGGGGAGGCCGGCTCGGCGACGGCGCGGCCGGTCGCGGAGATGTTTCCGGCGGTGACGCCGCTGGACAGCCCGAACAGGTTGCCGGCGGCCAGCACGACGTCGCCGGCCTGAGCCTTGTCCAAGTCGCCGAACCGGGCCGGCTGCAGGCCGGATGGGTCATCGACTCGGATCGCCGCGAGGTCATCGGCCGCGTAGCTGCCCGCCAGGTGCGCGCTGCGGGGCGCGGGGTCGCCCGATATTGATGGGCCCTTCGGGCCGCTCCCGGGTGGATGAGAATGGTGGTGCGCATGTCGCCCGCCGACGTCGGCTTGGCTTGGCTCTGCGAGACCGTCCTAAAGATT
>JBOHCO010000805.1:0-5173 GCA_050698895.1 Streptosporangiaceae bacterium | reverse complement strand
ATGCACGGCTCGACCTCGCCGTCGAAGTACCGCTGCCCGGCATGCTCCCACCGCCCGTTCTCGGCCACGAGCCCGACCGCCCGCCGGGCCGACCCCGACGCCGGGTCAAGCCCGAGGATCTGCAGCGTCTGCAGGGTGTGCATGGTCGCCGTCCAGGGCTGTCCCGGCTCATCGCCCGAGTAGGCCGCCGGGAAGCAGGCGCCGCCGTCCCAGAGCCCGTCGGGACCCTCCAGCGCGAGCAGGCGCGCGCCCCACCCGTCGTGCTCCACCAGGGCCCGCTCGGCCGCCACCTCGTCGGCCGGCGCGCTCGCCAGGTCCCGCAGCACCTGCCAGCGGATGGCGGGGTCGCCCTCAAGCAGCCAGTCGATCACCCTCACGACCGCAGGCTATCCCCGGCCGCCGACAATCCGTCCGGCCGGCGAAGGCGCTATCAACGCGGCGGTCAGCATCGCGGCCTGCTGGCTCACGTTCGCGGTGGTCTGGCTCATCACCGCGAACCACAACGAGAGCCGCGCCCCGGCGCAGCGCCAGCGCTCCTGGTACGGGACGGGAGTCCTCCCGGTGGTGATCGTCTTCGAGATGGTCCGCCTGGCCGTACCGCGCGCGGACTGGCAGTCGGCGACCTTCCACGCACCCTGGGCGCGGTTCATCCGGCCTGGCGGTCCTGCTCGGCGCCACCGCGCTCACGCTGCGGGCCAGGTTCGTGCCCGGACTCATGTGGAGCGCGGTGCCGGCGGTCCGGCAGGGCCATCAGCTGCTCATGACGGCCGAGTTTCCCGAGGAGTACCCGCGCTACCGCAAGCGGGTGCCGCAGCTCGTGCCCGGCCTCGGCCTGCTCACCGGGCGCCGGGCCGCGGCCGGCTAGCTAGTCAGCGGCCAGCGATCTGGGCTGGTGCCGATGAGTCGCCGGATGCCGCCGCGTCTATGTCATGTCAGGCGTCAGCTCGCAGGCCCAGGAGGCCATGATCATGACCGCACCGACCGCCACGACTGTCAGGGAGCAGATCCAGACCCTGCTGGACGACTACGCCGCCGCCATCACCGCCAGGGACTCGCGCCGCGCGGTGGCTCACTACGCGCCTCAGGTGGTCAGCTTCAACCTGGCCCCGCCGCTGAGTTACGCCGGGGACGAGGCACTCGACCCGGCCGGATTCGAGGGCTGGTTCCAGACCTGGGCTGGCCCGATCGGCTACGACATCGGCGAGCCGGTCATCGAGGCAGGCGACGACGTCGCCTTCTGCCACGGCCTCAGCCACATGACCGGCACCAAGACGGACGGCGAGCGCGTGGACCTGTGGTTCCGGTCCACCTTCGGGTTCCGGCGGACGGCCGAGGGCTGGCAGATCACCCACGAGCACGTCTCCACGCCGTTCTACATGGACGGCTCGGGCCGGGCCGCCCTCGACCTCAAGCCCTGACCGGCGGGCCGGTCATAGGTCGCCCGGGACTCAGGTCTTCGGACGTTCGGCGGGTCGCCTCCCGCGACCGTTCTGGGCGCCCGCCGCCGGCCCCGGCTCGCCTGCGAACGGCACGAACGGGGTGGCCAGCGGCAGCGCGGCCAGCTGCATCAGCAGCAGGATGTTGTCGTCGCCGGCCGTCTTGTTCAGGCGCAGCCGGCCACATCGGGTGCAGCGGTGAATGAGCACCCAGCGTGACTCGGCGCGGACCGTGACCGCGATCGGCTCCATGCCGCCCGGGCAGTCCGCCTTACGGTCGCCGGGAACATTGCGGTCCAGGTGCCGTGACCACAGGCAGGCCGGGCAGTGATTGCGATGCGAGGTTCCGGGCGCGTCTAGCGAGACCTCGGCACCGCAGTGCTGGCAGGTGAACGTACGTGAGAATGGCAAATCTGTGAACCCTTCGAAACGAGGCAGGCAGGCGGCAGGTTCATCGCTGCGCTCCTTTCGGTCGGGTCCGCTGGCGTACGACTCAGCTGGCGTACGGACGCTGGGCAGCACATCATCGGGGGCGCGCCTGCGTCAACCGGATTAAGGCGGGCCGGCACCGGGGCTAGCGGCCGGGCAGCAGCACGCTCAGGCAGGTGACGCAGCCTTCGAGCTTCTCGAACTCGCTGATGTCCACGACGACGGGCGTGAAGCCGAGGTCCTCGAGCAGGCTGACGGTGCGGGGCGCGGACGCGGCGATCAGCACCCGGTCCCCGCCGAGCGGGACGACGTGGCTGCCGCCTTCCTCGGTGACCGGGCGCACGGCCGGGAACAGCTCGGCCGGCACCAGGCCGGGCAGCAGCAGGAACGTGCCGTCCGGCAGGGCAGTGACCGCGGACTTCAGGTGCAGCACGCCGCTGAGCGGGACGGCGATCACCGTGCGGCCCAGCGGGGCCAGCAGGGCCCGCAGCTGGCGGATGCCCTCGCCGTTGGTCCGCCCGCCGCGCCCGACGTAGACGGTGCGGCCGACCTGCAGCACATCGCCCCCGTCCAGCACCCCCGGCTCCTGGATCGCAGCCGCGCGCAGCCCCAGCGAGCCGATGGCCCGCTCGACGCCGGGGACCTCGGCCCGGCGCTCCGGCGCGCCCGAGCGGGTCAGCACCGCCAGGTCCTCGCAGACCACGACGGCGTCCTCGATGAACACCGCGTCCGGGCAGTCATCCGCGGCCGGCGCCTGCTCGACCGTCCAGCCGCTGGCCGCCAGCGCGCCCGCGTAGGCGGCATGCTGGGCCCGGGCCAGGGCCACATCCACCGGGGTCCGGGTGATATGTGTGACCATGCCCTCGGCCAGCCTGCTGCCGGGCTGGCGGACCAGAGCCGTGCCGTTCACCAGATCGCTCCTCACCGGGCCGGGCATCAGATGCGGCCGACCGATTGTTCAGCCGGGCTTGCGGGCCATGACCACCTCAGTGTCTCCCGGCCAGTCCCAGAAGAGGCCATCGGCACTGCGGCTAGCGAGCAGCGCCCGCACCTCCCCGGCGAAGTCGTCAATACGATCGCCAAACAGGTGCGGCGCCGCGGATGACAGGGAGAAGTAGCCGGACAGGACGCTTTCGCTGTCTCGCAGCAGGTCGGGGATGCCGGGGACGAAGAGCTGCTGCGGAGCACCGAAGCTCACGGACACCGTCAGGCTGCCGTTGCCGTGCCGCCCTGGAGAGCACGGCCAGCACCGACTACGACGTGGTCATGCTCGGCCGCGACCTGCCTGCGGTGCACGGCGACCGCGTCTGCCGCCGGCTGGTCCGTGACGGCTCACCCAGCCGCATCCTGATGGCTTTGGCTACCGACTGTGACACCGCGGTCTCCGCCGGGGCCTCGGCCCGGGCGGGTGGCCGTCAGGATCCGTGGCGGAAGGTGGCCGTGCACCCGCCGTCGACGGTGACGATCGAGCCGGTCATGAACGACGCCTCGTCCGAGGCCAGGAACGTCGCGACCCGGGCCACTTCCTCGGCCTGCGCCTGGCGGCCGATGGGCTGCAGGGCGGCGTTCGCATCCCGCCGCGCCCGGGCTGCGGCCCGCTCGGCCGGCGGGAGGGATGCCCGGTGGCCGCCCATGTCGGTGTCGATATAGCCCGGGCAGATGGCATTGACCCGCAGGCCGTCGGGACTGTAGTCGACCGCCAGCTGCCGGGTGAGGTTGACGATGCCGCCCTTGGAGGCGCAGTACGACGGGGCCAGCGGCGCGCCGATGATGCCGTAGGTGGAGGCGATGTTGACCATGGCGCTGTGCGCGTTCCGCAGGAGGTGGGGGATCGCCGCCCTGGCACACAGGAAGGTCCCGCGCAGGTTGACGGCGATCGTCTGGTCCCAGGCGTCGATGTCGAGCTCATGGAGGCGGCGCGACCCGCCGGAGATGCCCGCGTCGTTGACCAGCACATCGAGCCGGCCGAAGTCGGCGACGGCGGCGTCGACCAGGGCGTTGACCTGGTCCGCATCGGCCACGTCGCAAGCCCGGAAGGACGCCTTCCCGCCTGCGCCCAGGATCTCCTCGGCCGTTCCCTGCCCGCCATCGACATTCGTGTCGCCGATGGCCACGGTCGCGCCGGCGGCCGCCATGTCGAGGGCGATGGCCCGCCCGATGCCCGTCGCCCCGCCGGTCAGGAGCACCACGCGGTCGTTCAGAGCGGGCATAAGTCCCATCCTCCCCATCCGTATCATGACTTCGTCAGTGTTACATAGCCTGGTCCAAGTTATGACGGTCCGGTGACGTGGGACGCAGGCGGGCTCCCCCCTGCTGGTCAGGCTCCTACGATCTCCGTGCCGGGGCGTTTCCCCTGGAGGGAGAACAGCATGTGCGGGCGTGCACGCTGGAGGCGGTTCGCGGACGGCCTGGCCAGGCCCCGCGCCCTGCTCACGGCGGCCCGCACGCTCGCCCGCCGGCACTGGCTGTTCACGGTCGTGCTCGGCGCCGGGCTGGTGCTGCGGATCCTGACTCAGGTCGCTTACACTCCGGCGCTGGTCTACATCGACTCGTACCGGTACCTGACCGGCGACTCCAGCCTGGATCCACTCGGCTACCTGGCCTTGCTGTGGCCGTTGCAGCGCGCCGGCGGGCTGGCCGCCGTCGCGGCCGCCCAGCACCTCCTGGGCCTGGGGATGGCCGGGGTGCTGTACGCGCTCCTGCTGCGCCGCGGCATGTGGCGCTGGGCGGCCGCGCTGGCGGCCGTGCCCGTGCTGCTGGACGGCTATCAGCTGCAGGTCGAGCAGACGATCATGCCCGACACGCTGTTCGAGGCGCTCATCGTGGCCGGCCTCACGCTGCTGCTGTGGCGCCCCCGCCCCGCTGCCTGGCAGGTGGGCCTGGCCGGCCTCGCGCTGGGCGTGGCGGTTGACGTCCGTCAGGTCGGCGAGGTCCTGATCGTCCCGGCGGTGGCCTTCCTGCTGGTCCGCGCGATGCGATGGCGGCGGCTGGCCCATAGCGCGCTGCTCGCGGCCGTCTTCGTCATCCCGGTGCTGACCTACATGCTGGTTCAGCTCGGGGTCACGGGTCAGTTCAGCTTCACCGAGCGGAACTCGTATGTCTTCTACGGGCGCGCGGCCGCGGCGGCCGACTGCGCCACGCTCCGGCTGCCCGCCGACGAGCGGAGCCTGTGCCCGTCACCGCAGGTGGTGGCCGCACTGGACATCGACGGGCTGGTCGGCGATCCCGCTGGCCCGCTGCTCAGCTACCAGCCGCCGCCGGGCCTGACGATCCAGGCCATGGCCGGCCGGTTCGAGCGCGCGGTCGTC
>JBOHCO010000804.1:0-1040 GCA_050698895.1 Streptosporangiaceae bacterium | reverse complement strand
CTCCTGCGCTACGCCGTCAGCCTGCTGTCCGGCCCCGCCGGGCTCGCCTCCTACCTGCGGACCCAGCTCACCGGCGGGTTCTTCCCAGCGCCCAGCCTCCCCCTCGACCTCGGCGAGCCCACCGAGCAAGTCCCGCCGCACCTGCGCCGCGCCGTCACCAAGCGCGACCGGCACTGCTCCTTCCCCGGCTGCTCCCTGCCGCCCGTCCGCTGCCATGTCCACCACGTCATCCCCCGGTCACAAGGCGTCCCGACCCGGCTGGACAACCTCACCCTCCTCTGCGCCTTCCACCACCTCATCGCCGTGCACCGCTGGGGCTGGACCCTGCACCTGCACGCCGACGGCACCACCACCGCCACCAGCCCCGACGGCCGCAAGACCCTCCACAGCCACAGCCCGCCACCCGGCCAGGACACACTCTGGGCCGACCCGCCAGCACACGGCCCACCCGCCACCGCCGCCTGAATCGTCCCGCGCTGACGACCACGCCGGCCGCTCGCCCTCGGATCTTCACGCCAAGACCAAGTTCTTGCCCGATTTCGGGCAGGAACTTGGCACTCGATAGGCTGAAGCGCCACGATGGGGCGGGTGGATGTCGAGCTCATTGACCGGATAGCTGCCACCACCGGCCTGACGCCGACCGAAGCCACCCGGGTAATCGAGGACGTTCTAGCCTGGTACCGGGAGCCGGTCGAGGACTTCGTGAAGCGCCGGCACGCCTATCACCGGTTGTACGGCAGGCACAACGCGCAGATCTTCGCGCTGATCACAGAAGAGCTGGCGGGGCGGGTTGTGGCCGCGCCGCCGCTGTCCGAGCGCCAACTGCGCCGCATCGTCTACACCTGATAGGGGGAGAGCTCTATGTGCGGGATCGTGGGGTACGTGGGCGGCCGGAATGCCGTTCCGGTACTGGTGGAGGGGCTGTCGCGGCTGGAGTACCGGGGCTACGACTCGGCCGGGATCGCCGTGATGACGGCGAGCGGCCCGCAGGTCTTCCGCAAGGTCGGCCGGGTCCGTGACCTGGAGGCGGCGCTGCCCCG
>JBOHCO010000803.1:0-1344 GCA_050698895.1 Streptosporangiaceae bacterium | reverse complement strand
CAGGATCTCGCCATCGCTCAGCGCGGCGGCCTCGACGTCCGCCCGGTTCAGGTACGTCAGGTAGATCTCGCGCATGCCCACCATTTCCATTAACAAAGGGGTCCGCGGTCAGGCCGGCTTGCCGGCGGCGGCCCGGCCCGGCGTTACCCCGGGAGCCTGAGGCGAATGAGGACATCGGCGCAGACCACGGTTATCACCGGCGCGAGGAGGACAGCGGCCAGGCCCGCCCCCCGCCGGGCGGCCCGGTAGTCGGACCGGCGGTGGCTGATCAGCCCGGTCCGCCCGGCCGAGGACCGGAAGCCCGAGAACGCGCCGTCGAGCACGGCCAGGATGAGCAGCGCGGCGGCGACGGCCGCGGTCATGGCCGGATCCCGATGACGGGGCGCAGCACGTCCAGCGCGCGAGGGTGCCACCGGGGACCCTCCGGCACCTGGATGTCGTAGCCGGGTGCGCCGGCCCGGGCCGCGGCCAGGAGCGCTGCTGCGGGGTAGGAGCGGCGGGCGGACAGGACTCCGTCGTGGCGGGAGACGGGCTCGCGCATGCGGGCCTGGTGGAAGACCCATGCCCCGAGTGTTGACCACGGGCACGGCGCGATATCCCAGTGGGCGAACGCGGCCACGCCGAGCCGGGCCTGCGCCGCGAAGAACCCGGCCAGCTCAGGCTCGGGCAGGTGATGCAGGAGGCCGGTGGACATGACGACGCAGCTCGCGCCGTCAAGGACCGCCACCCCCGGCCGGAGCGCGTCACCTTGCACGAGGCGGCAGCTCAGGCCCTCCCGCTCGGCCAGCCGCCGGGCCTCGGCGACCAGGACCGGGTTGAGGTCGACGCCGACCAGCTCGACATCAGGGCCCAGGGCCGAGGCGGCCGCCATCGCGCGCACGACGAAGCCCAGCCCGCATCCCACGTCGACGACGCGCACCGGGCCGGCACCGCGCCGGCGCATCGTCTCGATGATCGGGGACAGCCGGGCCGCTACGCGCCGGCCGAACTGAAGTTCCTCACCCAGCCGCTGCAACTCGCAATGCACGCGAAGGCCCAGCGCATCGACGTAATCCGGGTCCAGGATCCCGCCGGCCGCCGGGATCGCCGACACGATCCGCGCCGCGCGGTGCTGGCCACCGCGCCTGAGCCGGCTCAGCACGTCGCCCTTCGCCACCGGAAGGCGGGCCCCGGCGGCGTCTACCTGCCACAGCAGATCGGTGATCTCCACCCGCCCGGCCGCCATGACCCATTGTGCCTATTGTCCCGGCGAATATATGCGTGTAGAGAGGTTTATCGGACGAGTTCAGGGGCCGGTGAGGGAGGATCTGAGTGAGAAAGCTGATGCCGGGCCGACCCCCGGGA
>JBOHCO010000802.1:0-4426 GCA_050698895.1 Streptosporangiaceae bacterium | reverse complement strand
CCGCAGGAACCGGTCGAGGGTGCCGTCGGGTGAGAACCGCCCGCCGGGCAGCAGGCTCAGCCCGTGGCCGGGCGCGGCCTGAGTGAGATCGGCCGAGGAGAAGCCCGGCGGCAGCTCAACCCATGTGGTCAGGCCGCCGGCGGGCACCTGCACGAGGCGGACGCCGGGCAGCGCATCGAGCACGGATCGCAGCGTGTGCAGCTGCCCCGAGAGCTGGCGGCGGCGGGCGGCGACGAGCGCGTCCAGGCCATCGAGCAACTCCAGCGCGACGAGCTGCTCCAGCGTGGGCGGCGTGAGGTAGTAGGCCTCCGGCAGCGCGGCCAGCGCCTCGACCTCGGCCGCCGGGCCGCGCAGCCACCCCACGCGCAGCCCGGCCCACACCGTCTTGGCCATCGAGCCCACGCGGAAGGCCCCGGCGGCATCGCGCGCGATCGGCACCGCGTCCTCGCCCCGCAGGTCGAGCTCGCACATCGTCTCGTCGATGATGAGCGTCACCCGGGCGGCCCGCGCCGCCCGGACCATCCGCCGCCGGACCGGCGCCGAGGCGAGCGCCCCGGTCGGATTGTGGAAGTCGAGGATCAGGTACGCGACGGCGGGGCGCACCTGGCGCAGCATCGCCTCGAACAGGTCCGGGTCCCAGCCGTCGGCGACTGGCCAGCCGCTGACCCGGGCGCCCGCCGACCGCAGCAGGTCCAGGGCGCCGGGGTAGGTCGGCGAGTCGACCAGCGCACGGGACCCGGGCCGCAGCAGGCGCCGGGCGAGCAGCGCCAGCGCCCCGCCTGCGCCGGTGGTGACCAGCACCTCCTCGGGCCGTGTCGGGACGCCGGCCCGGGTGTAGCGGCCGGCGACCGCGGCCCGCAGCTCGGGAATGGTCTCGGCGACCGGAGCGCGGGCGTGCCGGACCAGCAGGTCAGCCGCCCGGTCGAGGGCCTGCAGGTAAGCGGGCAGCGGCGCGCCCGGCGCGGCGCGGGCCAGGTCGATCGCCTCCGCGGTCGAGGCCGGGGCCTGGTCGATGCGCGCATCGAGCCAGCCCGGCAGCCGGGCCTCGCTGCCCGCGCCCCGCGTGGTGTCGATCCACCCCTCGTCCCGCAGGCTCGCGTACGCCGCGGTCACGGTCACCCGGCTGACCCTGAGCACGTCCGCAAGTGAGCGCTCGGAGGGAAGCGGCATGCTCCGGGCCAGCTGCCCGTCGAGGATCGCGGCCGAGATCGCGTGGTGCAGCGCCGCGGTCAGCGTCGGCCGCCCGCCGCGCCACTCGCCCAGGACCCGCGCCAGCACGGTCGCCTGCATAAGACCACGGTAACCGAATTGGCCTTAACCCGTCGCCGCGACCGGCACTAGCGTGGGAACGGTGAAGATAGTTCCCGCAGGCGAGCTGCGCGCCGCCATCACGCCGCTCGACCTGGTCGAGCCGATGCGCGAGGCGTTCACCGCCCTCAGCGACGGCCGCTTCCGGACCACGTTCAGCCTGCTCGACCTCGACGACGGCGACGTCCACATCAAGGCCAGCAGTGAGCTAGGCGGCCCGCTGTACGTGGTCAAGCTCGCCTCCTGGATCAAGTCCAGCGCGCGCCGCGGGCAGCCGGGAACCTCAGGCGCGATCGTCGTCTGCTCCGCCGAGACCGGTGAGCCGCTGACGCTGCTGGCCGATGAGCACTACCTGACCGACGCGCGCACCGCGGCGGCGGGCGCGCTCGCCAGCGACCTGCTCGCCCCGGCGAGTGCGAGCAGCGTCGCCGTGCTCGGCGCCGGCGTGCAGGCCCGGCTCCAGGTGGGCACGCTCGCCGCGTTGCGCGAGGTCGGGCAGGTCGTCGTCTGGGCCCGCCGGGCCGACGCGGTCACCGCGCTCGTGTCGGACCTGGAGGCCCGCCTGGAGGGCGCCCGCGTCACCGCGGCCGCCACGGCGCGCCAGGCGGTGCAGTCGGCCGACATCGTGATCACCGCCACGGCCAGCCAGGCGCCGCTCGTCGAGGCCGGGTGGCTCCGTGCGGGCCAGCACATCACCGCCCTCGGCGCCGACGACGACCGCAAGCGAGAGCTGACCACGGAGTGCTTCTCGCGCGCCGACCGGGTCGTGGTGGACTCGCGCGCCCAGTCGGGCCGCGCTGCCGAGCTGGGCGAGGCGCTCGCGACGGGCGCGGTTCGCGAACAGCACCTGGCCGAGCTGGGCGAGGTGCTGTCCGGGCGCGCCCCCGGACGCCGGTCCGCCGCCGAGATCACCATCGCCAAGCTCACCGGCGTGGCCGCCCAGGACCTGGCCGCCGCCCGAGCCGTGCTCGACCGCCTCGGGGATGCGGCATGACACTAGCGCTGCACCTGTGCGACGTCTTCGCGGACCGACCACTCAGCGGCAACAGCCTGTCGGTGGTCATCCATGACGAGCCGCTCGAGACGACGTTCATGCAGGCGCTCACCCGGGAGCTGCGCCAGTTCGAGACCGCGTTCCTGAGCCCGACCGACCGCCCCGGCACGTTCGCCACCCGCGTCTTCGACCTCAGTACCGAGCTGGACTTCGCCGGCCACCCGCTGCTGGGCGCCGCCGCGGTCCTGCACTCCCGGCCCGGCACCGGCCAGCGGGAGGAGTGGCGCCTGAGCATCCACGGCCGCGAGGTCCCGCTGGTCACGACCCGCGGCGAGCGCCCCGGCACCTACATCAGCCACATGGACCAGGGCGCCCCCGCATTCCTGGCCACCGCCGACGCCGGCCAGGCCCGCCGGGCGGCGGGCGCGTTCGCGCTTGACGCCAGCGACCTCGTCCCCGGCGTGCCGCTGCAAGTCGTGTCCACCGGCCTGCGCTACCTCGTCGTGCCGATCATCTCCGGTCTCGACCGCGCCCGCGTCGTGCACCCGCGCCTGCAGGAGCTGCTCGCCGAGCTCGGCGCTCAGTACGCCTACCTCCTCGACGTGCGCCAGCGCGCCGGCCGTCACTGGGAAAACGATGGCTCGATCGAGGACATCGCGACCGGAAGCGCCGCTGGCGTTGTCGCCGCCTTCCTGACCCGCCACGGCCTGGCCCAGCCAGGCGAGCGCGTCGTGCTGCGCCAGGGGGACTTCGTCGGTCGCCCGAGTTCCCTGCACGTCACCGCCCACGGCACGCCGGCGGACATTACGCGCGTCGAGTTGTCCGGACCGGTGACGATGATCGGCCGTGGCGTGCTCCAGCCGGGCATCCAGCACGCATGACCGGGTCACCCGCCGGATCAGGCTCCTCGGGCCGGGCCGGGCCGGGCCGGGCCGTGCTCGCGGGCGTCGCAGTCGCGCCGGGCCTGCTCGACCTGGTCCAGGTTGACCGACCATTCGGCGAGCGCCGCGAATAGCGGCGCCAGGCTGCGCCTCAGCTCGCTGATCTCGTATTCCACCCGGGGCGGGACCTCGGCGTGATAGGTGCGCACGACCAGCCCGTCGCGTTCCAGGTGCCGGAGCCGCTGCGTCAGCACTTTCGGCGTGATCGTGGTGATGCGGCGACCCAGCTCGGTGAACCGCTGCCGGCCGTACTCGTTGAGCGCCCACAGGATCGGCGTCGTCCAGCGGCTGAAAACGAGGTCGACGACCGGGGCTATGGGGCAGGCCTGCTCCGGAGCGACCGGCGATGTGGCCTCGGTCACACCCGAGGGGGAGAACAGGGAGCGGACATGAAGCTTGTCGTCGCGCGGCTGCTGGACAGCGGCAGCGACGTCCGCGTGCTCGCCCGGCATGACCGGCCCGTCCCGAAGGGCGTCACGTTCTTCACCGCCGACCTCCGGACCGGCCAGGGCATCGACCCGGCCGTGACCGCATTGTCGGTCATCATCCGCTGCGCGACCAGCACGAGGGGCGACGCGCGGGCCACCCGCAACCTCGTGGCCGCCGCGTCCCGGACGGGGTCGGCCCACCTGGTGTACGTGTCGATCGTCGGCATCGACCACCTCGCCTCGTGGGGATACCCGAAGGCCAAGCTCCAGGCCGAGCAGGCGGTGGCCGCCTCCGGCCTGCCCTGGACGATCCTGCGGGTCACCCAGTTCTACGACTACTGCCTGGCCAACGCGCAGAAACTGAGCCGGTTCCCCGTGGCCCCGGTGCCCGCAGGCTTCATCGTCCAGCCGGTCGACCCGCGCGACGTGGCGGACCGGCTCGTGGAGCTGGCGCTGGGCGAGCCCGCCGGTCAGGGCTGGATGCGCTCCAGGTCCTCCAGCAGGCCCGGGTGCGTCGGCTCCCAGCTGAGTGCCTGCCGGGTACGGGTGCTGGATGAGGGCTGGTCGGTCGCGAAGATCGGGCCGAGCGGGCCGTAGGTCTCCTGGGGCACCGGCTCGACGGGCAGGACCAGCCGCCGGCCGATGACCGCGGCGATGTCCCGTACCGCGTCGCCCTCGTCGGCCACGGCGTGCCAGGAGGTCCCGGCCGGCGCCAGTTCCAGGGCCAGCCGGAACAGGACGGCCGCGTCGAGGGC
>JBOHCO010000801.1:0-1896 GCA_050698895.1 Streptosporangiaceae bacterium | reverse complement strand
GGCCGGGGCGGCGGCCGGGGCGGTGGCCGGGGCGCAGCGCGAGCTGGCCGTGGTGTGGGCCGACTTCCAGCGGATGCTGAGCCGGGTGCCCGTCGTCCGCCGGATCGAGGACGGCACCGCGACGCTGGCCGACTACCGCCGGCTGCTGCTCAACCTGCGCCAGCAGGTCGTGGACGGCGGCCGGTGGATCTCGCTGGCCGCGGCCAGCTTCTCGGCCGAGAAGTTCTGGCTGCGCAGCGCGGCGATCCAGCACGCGGCGGCCGAGCACCGCGACTTCCAGCTGCTCGAGCACGACTACGCGGCGGTCGGCGGCGACCCGCGGGACATGGCCGCGACGCCGGCCAACATCGGGTCGGCCGCGCTGTCCGCGTTCATGTTCCACCGGGCCGGGCAGCCCGACCCGGTGGACCTGCTCGGCGCCATGTTCGTGATCGAGGGCCTGGGCGCGCGCAACGCGGCGGCCTGGGCCGGCCGGCTCCAGCACCGCCTGGGCCTGTCCGGCGAGCAGGTCAGCTTCCTGCGTTATCACGCGGACGGCGACGACGAGCACTTCGAGGTGCTGCGGGCCGCGCTGACCTCAGGCCTGCTGGCCGACGCGGACCTGGCCGCCGTGGCCAGGACCGCCCGAGTGGTGGCCCGGCTGTACGCCCTCCAGCTCGAGGAGCTTGACCATGTCTGAGCCCTCGCTCTGGGAGGTCATGGCCGTCGACCCGTCCATCCCCATCGACCAGGAGACCCTGCTCCTGATCATCTCTGACCAGCGCCGCCGCAGCCGCGCGCTGCTCTACCCCTGGGCGCGGATCCTGTCCCGCGTCGCGGTCACCGTCATCGTCGCGGCCAAGCGGGCCTGCCCGGTCCGGTTCTCGGCCCACGCCACCATGGACCGGCTGTGCGTGTGGTTCCTGCGCCGGTTCGTCTCCCCCGCCGCCGTCAGCCTGCTGATCAGGCACTTCATCGTGGAGACCAACCTGCTCAGCTTCTGCGCCCGCAACGCGCCCGCGCCGCCACCCGGCCGGCCGGGCGCACCCGACGTCGCCCTGCGCCCGCGCGCCCTGGCCGACCTGGGCAACGGCGCGGTCATCGAGCACGACCTGAACGTCTACCGGGTCCTGCTGGCCCTGGGCCAGGCCGCCGCCCCGCCGCGCCGGCGCGATCCCGCCGGCCTCGACTACAGCATGCTGGCCATTCCCGGCATTGACCCCGAGCCGCAGCGCCGGCGCCTCGCGCAGCTCGACATCCAGACCGCGCTGTGCCTGATGAACATCCCGTTCGCCCTCTGCCTGACCCCGGCCGAGTACCGGCGGGCCGTGCACTCCATGCGGCTGGACACCTCGCTGCTCAGCGTGCTGTCCGCGATCACCGGCGACGCCACGTTCCTGGGCTGGGTCAGCGGCCTGCCGGTGCGCGTGGACAGCAACGCCGACGTGCCCCGGATGGTGTACGAGCACGCGCTGCTCTGCGAGTACGCCCACGCCCGCCTGGTCACGGCGGGACGATCATCAGCGCCCGGGCCGGCCGCGCCCGGAAGTGCCGCAGCGCCGCCCCGGCCGCGATCAGCCGCCGGCTCAGCGCCGGCTGCCCGTCCAGGCTGCTGATCAGGATGCCCGCCCTGGCGTCGTTCAGCAGCGACGGGGTGACGACCGCCGCCGGCGTCTTGTGCGAGCCGCTCCGCGAGCTGACGACCGAGCAGGACGAGTCGGCCCGGTCGTAGTGGCGCCGGTGCCCGAGCGGCCAGTTCAGGCTCAGCGCGACCGTCACCGTCCGGCCATCCAGCCAGGTGACGACGCCGGTCACCGACCGGGAGGCGCCCGGCAGCGCGACGGCCCGCGCCGTGGGCCGGGCCGAGCCCGCGGTCGTGGCCGGGCGGCTCGCCCGGCCGCCGGGCCATGACCGGAA
>JBOHCO010000800.1:0-3501 GCA_050698895.1 Streptosporangiaceae bacterium | reverse complement strand
GATGTCGACTGCGCGGTCGGCGAGGCGCCCAGCCTGACCGCGTCGGATGACCACGGCTAAGCGATCGACGAGGCCGAGGTCGGCTACTGGGGCCTGTGCCCCGCCTGCTCCACCGCCAGCACGACCTCCACCGCCAGTAGCTCCTGAGCCTGTGATACGCCGAGCCCGGAAGGATTCCGATGACTGAGAACCATGATCCTGTCGACATCGAGGGAGCGACCCCGGAGAGCGGCGGCTGCCCGGTCGTCCACGGCCTGGTCCACCCGACCAGGGGTGACGCCAACAGCGAGTGGTGGCCGAACCGGCTCAACCTGAAGATCCTGGCCAAGAACCCGGCCGTGGCCAACCCGCTGGGCGGGGAGTTCAACTACGCCGAGGCGTTCAGCCGCCTGGACCTGGCCGCCGTGAAGCGGGACATCGCCGAGGTGCTGACCACCTCCCAGGACTGGTGGCCGGCCGACTTCGGCAACTACGGCCCGCTGATGATCCGGATGGCCTGGCACAGCGCGGGCACCTACCGCATCAGCGACGGCCGCGGCGGCGCCGGCGCGGGTCAGCAGCGCTTCGCCCCGCTGAACAGCTGGCCGGACAACGTGAGCCTGGACAAGGCTCGCCGGCTGCTGTGGCCGGTCAAGAAGAAGTACGGCCAGGGCCTGTCCTGGGCCGACCTCATCGTGCTCACCGGCAACGTGGCCCTGGAGACGATGGGCTTCAAGACCTTCGGCTTCGGCGGCGGGCGCCCGGACGTCTGGGAGCCGGGGGAGGACGTCTACTGGGGCCCGGAGACCGAGTGGCTCGGCGACGAGCGCTACACCGGCGACCGCGAGCTCGAGGACCCGCTGGGCGCGGTCCAGATGGGCCTGATCTACGTCAACCCGGAGGGGCCGAACGGCAACCCGGACCCGCTGGCGGCGGCCCGTGACATCCGCGAGACGTTCCGCCGGATGGCGATGAACGACGAGGAGACGGTGGCCCTGATCGCGGGCGGTCACACCTTCGGCAAGACCCACGGCGCGGGCCCGGCCGAGAGCGTCGGCCCCGACCCCGAGGCGGCCCCCCTGGAACTGCAGGGCCTGGGCTGGAAGAGCAGCTACGGCACCGGCACGGGCGCCGACGCGATCACCAGCGGCCTCGAGGTGACCTGGACCGACACGCCGACCGCGTGGGACAGCAGCTTCTTCCGGATCCTGTTCGGGTACGAGTGGGAGCTGACCAAGAGCCCGGCCGGAGCCTGGCAGTGGAAGCCTAAGGGCGGCGCCGGGGCGGACGCGGTGCCCGACCCCCAGGACCCGTCCAAGCGTCGCCCGCCGACCATGCTGACCACCGACCTCTCGCTGCGGTTCGACCCGATCTACGAGCAGATCTCGCGGCGGTTCCTGGCCGACCAGGACGCGTTCGCGGACGCCTTCGCCCGGGCCTGGTTCAAGCTGACCCACCGTGACATGGGCCCGCTGGTGCGCTACCTCGGCCCCGAGGTCCCGTCCGAGACCCTGATCTGGCAGGACCCGGTGCCGGCCGTCACCCACGAGCTCATCGGCGCCGAGGACATCGCCGCGCTCAAGGCTCAGGTCCTGGCCTCCGGCCTGACCGTGTCCCAGCTGGTGTCCGCGGCGTGGGCGTCGGCCTCGTCCTTCCGCGGCAGCGACAAGCGCGGCGGCGCCAACGGCGCGCGGGTCCGCCTCGAGCCGCAGAATGGCTGGGAGGTCAACAACCCCGACCAGCTGTCCACGGTGCTGCGCACCCTGGAAGGCATCCACCGCGACTTCAACACCGCCCACGCGGGCGGCCCGCAGGTCTCGCTGGCCGACCTGATCGTGCTGGCCGGCGGCGCGGCCGTCGAGCAGGCCGCGAAGGACGCCGGGTTCGGTGTCGAGGTGCCCTTCTCGCCGGGCCGGACCGACGCGTCGCAGGCGCGCACCGACGCGGAGTCGTTCGCCGTGATGGAGCCAAGGGCGGACGGGTTCCGCAACTACGTCGGCAAGGCCATCCGGCTGCCGGCCGAGTACCTGCTGCTTGACAAGGCCAACCTGCTGACGCTGAGCGCCCCCGAGATGACTGTCCTGGTCGGCGGCCTGCGCGTGCTGGGCGCGAACTACGACGGGTCCCGGCTCGGCGTGCTCACCGACACGCCGGGCCAGCTGACCAACGACTTCTTCGCCAACCTGCTCGACATGGGCACGACGTGGCAGCCGGTCTCCGACGACGCGAGCACCTTCGAGGGCCGCGACGCCTCGGGCCAGGTCAGGTGGACCGGCAGCCGGGCCGACCTGGTCTTCGGGTCGAACTCCGAGCTGCGCGCGGTCGCGGAGGTCTACGCCAGCGATGACGCCAGGCAGAAGTTCGTGAACGACTTCGCCGCCGCCTGGCACAAGGTCATGAACCTGGACCGGTACGACCTGGCCTGACCAGAAAACCACACTATCCATTAACAAAGGACGCCCAGGCCGGCCCGAGCGGACCGGCCCGGGCGTCTTCGTGCTGGCCCCCGGCGCCGGCCGGGCTCAGGGCACGGTGTAGGCGATCAGCTGGGCGACCCTCCCCTGACCCCGAAGGCGCTCGAGCCGCCCGCCGGGACCAGCACCGAGTTGCCGGCGATGGCGATGGGCGAGTTGGTCGACGTCGGCAGCTTGTGCTGGTAGGCGATCGCGCCGGTGGCGCGGTTGAAGGCGATCAGGACGCCGCTGTAGAGGGTGGTGAAGACCAGGTCGTTGGACACCGTGGCGGCGCCCAGCGGCATGGCCGGGACCTTGGTGTCCCATTCCGCCTTGCCGGTGCTGAGGTTCAGGGCCTCGAGTACTTGTCCGGCTGGCTGTGCTGGCCGACCGGCGTCTTCCAGATGAGCTGGCCGGTCCTGGCGTTCATGGCGTAGACCACGCCCACCTTGCCCGAGCCGATGACCACGGGCGCGCCGCCGATGGCCGCCGCGATCGGCGAGGACTGCAGGTCGTGGTCCATGAAGTCATTGGGCGGGTGCGCAGGGATTGTGGGGTTCTGTCCGGCGAGGTCCTATCGGTTACAGTGCTGAGCTGTGCGGATCAGACAGCTCATCGCAGCGGCCGCCCTCCTGCTGGTGACCGCGGGGGCGGCGGGTTGCACGAGCAGCGCGAGCCGGGGAATCCACGACGCGATCCAGACCGCCCGGTGCTTCAGCGCCGTGGCCAGGGCCGCGTCGCCCGGCAAAAAGCAGGCGGCCGCGGTGCGCTATGCGCTCATCCTCGAGGCGTGCAAGACCAAGGCCATGCTCAACAGCGCGGTCCTGCGCCGGCTCGGGAAGAAGGGCCTGTCATTCACGGTGGGTCAGATCGCCACCGCGTGCGACGACATCAAGCCGGTCCCCAAGGTCTGCGCCCAGCTCGGCCACCACGGCTGAGCGGCTCGTTCACTAGTCTGCGGGCATGAAGCCCAACCGCTCGGTCCCCGCGTCGACCGTCATCCCGGTGCTCATCTATCCCGACGTCCGGGCCGCGGTCGACTGGCTGTCCGCGGCCTTCGGCCTGGCCG
>JBOHCO010000799.1:0-2403 GCA_050698895.1 Streptosporangiaceae bacterium | reverse complement strand
GGCGGCGAGCCCCTGCTCGACCTGCCGCTGTTCCGCGACCGGGCGTTCTCGGCCGGCCTGGCGGTGAACTTCGGCCTGGTGTTCTTCTTCGGGAGCTTCATGTTCGTGCTCACGCTGCTGCTCCAGGCCGGGCTCGGCCAGCAGCCGCTGCAAGCGGGCATCGAGGCGCTGCCGCTGGCCACCACGTTCACGGTCATGTCGATCCTCAGCCCGCGGTTCGCGGCCCGGCTGGGCTCACGGGCCATCACGATCAGCGCCAGCCTCACCGCGGTCGGCACCATCGGGCTGGCCATCACCGGCGCCCACTTCGGCGCCGGGCTGACCGGCTGGGACATCGCGCCCGCCACCGCGCTGATCGGGCTCGGCCAGGGCATCTCGATGCCGCTGCTGATCGGCACCGTGCTGACGCACGTCAAGCCCGAGCAGGCCGGCGCGGCCGCCGGGATCCTCACCACCACCCAGCAGTTCGGCGTGGCCAGCGGCATCGCCGTCGTCGGCGCCATCTTCTACAGCGCGCTGGGCGCGGCCCCGTCCCGCGGCACGTTCGTGTCCGGCATGGTGGCCATGGTGGTGGACGCGATCCTGGTCGCGCTGGCGGCGGGCGTGACGCTGCTGCTGCCGCGCCGGGCTTCCGCCCGCCGCGCGGTCCCCGCCGAGCCGCCGGCTGTCCCGGCCCGCACCCCGGCGCGCGAGATCGAGGTTCCGGCCGACATATCGGTCGACATAGCCGGCTGACCAGGCCCCGGCCGCCGCGGCACTACGGACGTGCACTCCGCGTCGGGCTTCCGCCGGGGCGGCAGGAGTGCTATCAACGGTCTGGAGGGGGACCATGTCCGCAGATGCCGCGTCCGACGAGGAGCTGGCGGCCCGGCAGTCGGCGCTGCAAGCCGAGGCCGGAGAGGTGCTGGCCGGGCTGAACCTGGCCGCGCTGGTCGCCGACATCGGGCCGTTACTGGTCAGTGGCAGCTTCGTGTCCGGGCTCATGGCCTGGCCCGAGCTGGACGTGATGGTGCTGGTCGGCGACGACTTCCGGCCCGCCGACGTGCTGGAGCTCATGCAGCGGGTGGTCGCCCAGCCCGGTGTCATCGGCCTGGAGTACCGGGACGAGCGCGGGGCCCGGTGCACGACCGGCCAGGCCCGCGACGAGCGCTACCACGTCCCCGTGACGGTGGACCAGTCCGGCCGCCGGTGGCGCGTCGACCTGACCCTGTGGCTGCATGACCCGCACCTCAACGTCACCCGGTGGCACGAGCAGCTCCGCCGCCGCATCACCGCCGAGCAGCGCCGGGCCGTGCTGCGCATCAAGGACGTCTGGCACCGCCGGCCCGGCTACCCGGACCGGATCGGCGGCCTGGACATCTACACCGCCGTGCTCGAGGACGGCGTGCGCACGCCCGGCCAGTTCGCGGCCTGGCTGGCCCGGCACGGGCTGGCTTAGCCGAATAGCGGCTGGTCATTACCTGAATTGGCGGCCGCCCGGCCGAGTGTCTTCGCCTACTGTGCGTTCCCACGCCATTACGCTGTCCTGGTGCGGCGACAGACATCGACCCGAATTGGCGCGGCAGCGCTGGCCGGGCTCGTGCTGACCGTGGCCGGGTGCGCGACCACCAGCTCCGGCCAGGCCACGCGGCCCGCCCGCTCGGTCAGCACCAGCATGGCCCCGACCAGCAGCGTCACCCCGCGCGAGGCCGCGGGCGGCAGCACCTCGGCCAGCCCGCAGGCCGACGTCCCGCCGCGGACCTCGTGTCACTCGGTCGTGCACATCGGCGACTCCACCTCGGACGGCCTGGTGCTGCCTGCCTTCCAGCCCGACGCCAAGCTGCGCATCGCCGCGCAGTACCGCCGGGTCGGCGTGACGCACTTCGTGCCCGAGGTGTCCGGGGCCCGCTCCCTCGTCGAGACCTGGCACGGCATCCCCAACGGCTACACCGTGGCCCAGAACGTGCTGCGGCGCGGGTTTCACGGCTGCTGGGTCATCGCGCTCGGCACCAACGACACCGCCAACGTGGCCGTCGGCTCCGAGGTCGGCCTGGCCGCCCGGATCACCAGCGTGATGAGGCTGCTCAGCCCGCAGGCGGTGATGTGGGTGAACGTCGTGTCGCTGCTGCACTCCGGCCCCTACGCCGAAAGCCGGATGCGCGACTGGGACCGCGCGCTGCTGCACGCCTGCCTGAGCTACCCCAACATGAAGGTCTACGACTGGGCCGCCGTGGCCAGGCGGAAGTGGTTCATCAACGACGGCATCCACTACACCCCATCGGGTTACGCCGCGCGTTCGCGGATGATCGCCAACGCGCTGGCCAAGGCCTTCCCGGCCGGTCAGCCGCTTCCGCCGCCGCCGCTTCCGCTGCCCGCCTACATGATCGCCAAGCGGAGCACGTCCGCGCCGAACTGCCTCGTGCA
>JBOHCO010000798.1:0-3137 GCA_050698895.1 Streptosporangiaceae bacterium | reverse complement strand
GCGGGATGACCAGGTCACGCCGGCCGCCCGAGTGCGAGGGGTCGATGATGACCGGCAGGTGGGACAGCCGCTGGGCGACCGGCACCGCGCTGATGTCCAGGGTGTTGCGGGTCGCGGTCTCGAACGTCCGGATGCCGCGCTCGCACAGCACGATGTCCAGGTTGCCGCGCTGGGCGATGTACTCGGCGGCCATCAGCCACTCCTCGATGGTGGCGTTCATGCCCCGCTTGAGCAGCACCGGCTTGGACGCCGAGCCGACGGCCTGGAGCAGCGCGAAGTTCTGCATGCTGCGGGTGCCGACCAGGAGCATGTCGGCGTAGGAGGACACCAGGTAGACCGAGGCCGGGTCGATGACCTCGGTCACCACCGGCAGGCCGGTCTCGGCCCGCACTTCGGCCAGGATCCGCAGGCCCGCCTCGCCCAGGCCCTGGAACGCGTACGGCGAGGTCCGCGGCTTGAACGCGCCGCCGCGCAGCAGGGAGGCGCCGGCTGCCTGGGCCATCCGGGCGGCGGCCAGGGTCTGCTCCGGCGTCTCCACGGTGCACGGCCCGGCGATGACGGTGAACGTGTCCGGGCCGATGGGCACCCCGTGCGGGCCGCCCACGGTGATCACCGACCGGTTCGGATGATGCTCCCGGCTGACCAGCTTGTAGGGCACGGAGATCCGCACCACGTCGGCCACGCCGTGGTAGCTGCGCAGGTTCAGCGCCCCGAACTGCTCCACGTCGCCGACCAGCCCGATGATCGTGCGCTCCACGCCGCGGCTGACGAACGCCTCGCCGCCCGCGGCGCGCACGAGCGCGACGACCGCGTCCACGTCCTCCTGAATGGCCTCCGGGGCCATCACCACTACCATCCCAAGTCCTCTCTCGTCCCTACATGACGAAAGCCCCGGGCCGTGGAGGCCCGGGGCTCTGCACTCATGTCGCTCGCGTCAGCGCATTGTCTGGCGGGCGACCGTCCCAGGGCCGGGGCGGTAGCCATACTCAAACCAGAACTCACGACGCACGAGCGTTAGCCTAGCGCACCGTCGTGGCCGGGGCGTCACCCGGTGGGCGCGCCCGGCGCCGCCGGGGTGAGGTGGCAAGATGGCTCCACCCACGGGCCCGGCAGGGGGCCCGGCCACGGGGCAGCGAGCGGGTTCCCGCGGCTGCTATCGCAGGAAGGAGCAGGTCAGCCGGATATGAGGCAGCCGGATATGGGCGCGCCGACGGCGACCGACGGCGACCAGGAGCAGGCCCTGCCGCCCGGCCAGTACGTGCCGCGCAAGCTGCCGGTGCTGCATTACGGCCGGGTGCCTTGTTTCCGAGCGCAGACCTGGGACCTGCGGGTGTGCGGGGCCACGCGGTCCGGGGCCGATCAAGTCTGGACCTGGCCCGAGTTCGGCCAGCTGCCGCGCTGCGAGGTGGTGGCCGACCTGCACTGTGTGACGAGGTTCACCATCCCCGGCAATCACTGGGCCGGGGTCGCGGCGGCCGAGATCATGCAGCTCGCGCCGCCGGCGGACGCGGTGACCCACCTGATGATCTGGGCCGACTACGGCTACAGCGCCAACCTGCGGATCGACGACTTCCTGGCCGACAGCACGCTGCTGGCCACCCACCTGGACGGGGCGCCGCTGACCCCGGAGCACGGGTACCCGCTGCGGCTGGTGGTGCCGACGCTGTACGCGTGGAAGAGCGTGAAGTGGGTCCGGGCCATCGAGTACCTGACCAGCGACCGCCGGGGCTTCTGGGAGGAGCGGGGCTACCACAACACCGCCGACCCCTGGCGGGAGCAGCGGTACTCCTACCAGGAGCAGGACGGCGAGGGCCCGCCGCTCTGAGCGTCTGAGCAGGGATCCTAGAGGAACGAGAAGCCGACGTTGATGGTGATCGTGGTCCCGGCGGGCTGGGTCCCGTTCGGCCCGTAGCCGGTGACGATGTTGCCGGGGCCCTGCTTGTTCACCTGGACGTTGAACCCGGCCGCCCTCAGGGCCGCCACGGCCTGCCGGAGTGACTCGCCGGTCACGTCGGGCACGTTCGCGCTCGGCGGGCCGGGTGAGATGTAGACGGTCACGACCTCGCCGGCCTGGATGGCCGTGCCCGCGGCCGGGGTCTGCCGGAGCACGGTGTTGGCGGCCTGGCTGCTCTTGGCCACGGTCACCGGCTGGATCTTGTAGCCGCCGGCCGCGGCGGCGGCCTGGGCCGCGGACAGCTGACCGCCGACGAAGCTGGGCAGCGGCTGGCCGGAGCTGACCACGATGCCGACCGGCTTGTTCTTGGGCCAGGCGGTGCCGGCCACCGGGTCGGTGCTGATCACCACGCCGGCCGGGATGGTGGTCGAGGTTTCCCCCTTGGGCTGACCAGGGATCAGGCCCTTGGCCCGCAGCGCCTGGTCGGCCTGGCCGATCGGCTGCCCGGTGACCGGCGGGACGTCGATCAGGACCGGGCCGAGCGAGACGACGATGGTGATCGTGCCGCCCTGCGTGACCTTGGCGCCGGGGGGCGGGCTGGAGCTCAGCACGAGGCCGCTGGGCACGTTGCTGTGCTGGCTGGGGCCGCGCCGCACCTGGAAGTGCTGGTTCGTCAGCTCCGCGGTGGCCACCCGGGCGCTCAGGCCGGTCACCTTGGGCATGGTGGTGTAGCGCCCGGCGGTGAGCCACCAGGCCAGCAGCACCGCGACCAGGATCACGGCCAGGCCGCCCAGGATGTAGATGAGCCGGCGGCTGAACAGCAGCCGCTGGAGGGGCGGCTCCCGGTGCCAGCGGTCCTCGGTGGCCAGCAGCCGCCGGTCGCGCGGCTGGTAGTCGCCGTCGTCGAAACCGGGCAGCAGGGTGCCGGCGGACACCACGAGCGTGTGGTTGGCCTCCTGCTCGCCGGGCCCGCTGTCGGCCGACCAGGAGCCCGAGGCGCGGTCGGCGGCGGGGCCGCCTGCGTGACGGCCCGGGCCGGGCTGGCTGGGCTGGCTGGGCTGGCCGCCGCGCAGGTCGACGTCCGGGCGGCCGGCGCCGCGGCCGCTCGCGCCGTAGCCGCTCGCGCCGTAGCCGCCCGAGCCGGTCAGCGCGGGGCCGAGGTCGGTGTCGTCCAGGGAGCCGCCTGAGGCCCAGGCGCCGGCCGCTGGACCGGCCGCCGCGGCGGGCCCGAACAGGCCGGGCG
>JBOHCO010000797.1:0-6185 GCA_050698895.1 Streptosporangiaceae bacterium | reverse complement strand
CGCCGTAGCCGTCCTCGAAGTCCAGCCGCAGGTCCTCGACGGGCTCGGCGGCCAGCTTGCCGGCCACCCTGGCCCGGACGTCGGCCGCCTGGGCCGGCGCCAGCCCCATCACGGCGGCCATGTCGGTGGCTCGTGGCAGCGTGTGCTGCAGAGCCTGAAGAGCCTGGCGCCCCCACTGACCGGGCAGGTCCGGACCGTACCGGTCGGCGGGGACGTAGGCGGTGTGCACGGGCTGGCGGCCGGGGCGGTCGCCGGGGTAGCCGCGGGCCAGGGCGCGGTCGGCGTCGGCCAGCAGCAGGTCAAGCTCGGCCGCCGCGGCCGGGGGCAGGCGGGCCATCAGGTCCCCGTCAGGTGCTCGGGCCGGATCGGGACGCGCGGCAGCTCGAGGCCGGTGGCCGCGCGGATGGCCGCCGCCACCGCGGGACCGGACGAGATCGTCGGGGCCTCGCCGACGCCGCGCACCCCGTAGGGGGCGTTGGGGTCGGGGTACTCCAGCACGTCGATCCGCATGGGCGGCATATCGAGGATGGTGGGGATGAGGTAGTCGGTGAACGAGGGGTTCCGGATAAGCCCGTCGGTGACCTGGATCTCCTCCATGATGGCCAGCCCGAGGCCCTGGGCGCTGCCGCCCTGGATCTGGCCGAGCACGGCGTCGGGGTTGATGGCCTTGCCCACGTCCTGGGCGCAGGTCAGCTCGACGACCTTGACCAGCCCGAGCTCGGTGTCCACGTCGACGACGGCCCGGTGGGCGGCGAAGGCGTACTGGACGTGGGCGAAGCCCTGGCCGGTCTCGGGGTCGAGGGACTCGGTGGGCCGGTGCCGCCACTGCACGGTCTCGTCCAGCACCTCGTCGCCGAGTACCTCGGCCACCGGGGCCAGCTTGCCGGCCACGGCCGAGATGACGTGCCCGTGCTCCAGGCGCAGGTCAGCCACCGCGCCGCCGAACTTGACCTGGGCCAGGCGGAGCACCTGGGCCCGGATCGCCTCGCAGGCGGCCTTGACCGCGCCGCCGGTGACGTAGGTCTGCCGCGACGCGGAGGTGGAGCCGCCCGAGCCGACGCTGGTGTCCTTGGGGTAGCTGACGACCTGGTCGACGCTCAGCTCGGTGCGGCAGATCTGCTGCTCGACGGTGATCAGCCCCTGGCCGACCTCGGCGGCGGCGGTGCGCACGGTGACCAGCGGCTCGCCGCCGACGGCCTCGAGCCGGACACGGGCCGTGGAGTAGTCGTCGTAGCCCTCGGAGAACCCGACGTTCTTGTAGGCCACGGCGTAGCCGACGCCGCGGCGCACGCCCTCGCCGTGGGTGGTGTTGGCCACGCCGCCGGGCATCTCGCGCAGGTCGGTCCCGGCCGGGGCGGGCAGCGGCATGTCCCGCACCCGGCGCAGCAGCTCGGCCACCGGGGCCGGGCTGTCCACGATCTGGCCGGTCGGGGTCTCGCTGCCCATGCTCATGGCGTTGCGGCAGCGCAGCTCGACCGGGTCCAGGCCGAGGCGCTCGGCCAGCTTGTCCATCTGGGCCTCGTAGGCGAACGCGGTCTGCACCGAGCCGAAGCCGCGCATGGCGCCGCACGGCGGGTTGTTGGTGTAGACGCCGTAGGTGTCGGCGCGCACGTTCGGCACCACGTAGGGGCCGATGCCCATGGTGCCGGCGTTGCCGACCACGGCCGGGGTGCTCGAGGCGTAGGCCCCGCCGTCGAGGTAGATGTCGCACCGCACGTAGACGAGCTGGCCGTCGCGGGTCGCGCCGTGCTCGTAGTACATGGTGGCCGGGTGCCGGTGCACGTGGCCGAAGAACGACTCCTCGCGGTTGTAGACCATCTTGATCGGCTTGCCGGTGTGGAGGGCCAGCAGGCAGGCGTGCACGTGCATGGACAGGTCCTCGCGGCCGCCGAACGCGCCGCCGACCCCGGCCAGGGTCAGCCGGACCTGCTCGGGATGCAGGCCCAGCGCCTCGCAGATCTGGCGCTGGTCCACGTGCAGCCACTGGGTGGCGACGTACAGGTCGACGCCGCCGACGCCGTCGGGCACGGCCAGGCCCGCCTCGGGGCCGAGGAAGGCCTGGTCCTGCATGCCGACGGTGTAGGTGCCGCTGACCACGACGTCGGCCCGCGGGTCCGGGTCGCCCTTGCGGATCTTGAGGTGGCGCAGCAGGTTGCCCTGCGGGTGCAGCGGCGGCGCGTCCTCCCGCATGGCGGCCACGGCGTTGGTGACGGGGTCGAGGACCTCGTAGTCCACGACGATCTTCCGGGCCGCGCGGCGGGCGATCTCGGGGTGGTCGGCGGCGACCAGCGCGACGGGCTCGCCCTGGTACCGGACCACGTCCTCGGCCAGGACGGGCTGGTCGGGGCGCTCCAGGCCGCAGCGGTTGGAGCCGGGCACGTCGTCGTGGGTGAGCACGGCGTAGACGCCGCCGGTGGCCAGCGCCTCGCCGATGGCGATGGACTTGATCCGGGCGTAGGGGTGCGGGCTGCGCAGCGTCACGCCCCAGATCATGTCCTCCATCCACAGGTCGCTGCCGTAGGCGAACTGCCCGGTGACCTTGAGCGTCCCGTCGGGACGGCGCGGGCTGGCGCCGACGCCGCCGGCCACGATGTCCCTGGCCCCGCCCGAGCGCAGTTCCTGCGGTGCGCCGCCGGGCACCCGGCCGGGCGCCTTGCTGGGGGTGGTCACGGCGCGCCCGTCAGCTTGGCCGCGGCGCGGGCCGCGGCCTGCGCGACCTCGGCCTCGTCCACGGTGACCACGGTGTCGTGCTCGACCACCGGCCGGCCGTTGACCAGCAGGAGCTCCAGCGGCGCGGGCGAGCCGAGCACCAGCGCGGCCACCGGGTCGGCGATGCCCGCGTGCGGCAGGGTGTCCAGCCGCCACAGCGCGACGTCGGCCAGCTTGCCCACCTCGAGCGAGCCGATCTCGGCCTCCCGGCCGAGCAGCCTGGCCCCGCCGATGGTGGCCAGCTCCAGGGCCTGGCGCACCGACAGGGCTCGCGGGCCACCCGCCGCGCGGGCCACCAGCGTGGCCTCGCGGACCTCGGCCAGCAGCGAGCCGGACTCGTTGGAGGCCGAGCCGTCCACGCCGAGCCCGACCGGCACGCCCGCCGCGACGAGGTCGTGGGTCCGGCAGATGCCGGCGCCGAGCCGGCCGTTGGAGGACGGGCAGTGCGCGACCCCGGTGCCGGTGGCGGCCAGGCGCTCGATGGCGGTGTCCCCCAGGTGCACGCCGTGCGCGAGCCAGACGTCGCCGCCCAGCCAGCCGAGCGAGTCCAGGTACTCCACCGGCGTGCAGTCGAAGTGCTCGGCGCAGTACTCGTCCTCGTCGGCGGTCTCGGCCAGGTGGGTGTGCAGCCGCAGGCCGCGCTGGCGGGCCAGCTCGGCGCTGGCGGTGAGCAGGTCGGCGGTGACCGAGAACGGCGAGCAGGGCGCGACGGCCAGCCGGACCATGGAGCCGGGCGCGGGGTCATGGAAGCGGTCGATGGCCGCCTGCGTGGCGGCCAGGATCTCGTCGATGCTCTCGACCACGCCGTCGGGCGGCAGGCCGCCCGCGCTGGCGCCGAGGTCCATGGACCCGCGGGTGGGGTGGAAGCGCAGGCCCACCGCCCGGGCGGCCGCGACGGTGGCGCCGAGCACGTCGCCGCCGCCGCGCGGGAACACGTAGTGGTGGTCCATGCTGGTCGAGCAGCCGGTCCGGGCCAGCCAGGCCAGGGCGGCGGTGGCGGCGGCCCCGGTGATCTCCTCGTCGAGGCCGGCCCAGACCGGATACAGGCGGGTCAGCCACTCGAACAAGGTGGAGTCCACGGCCTGGCCTCTGGTGGCCCACTGGTACAGGTGCTGGTGGGTGTTGACCAGGCCGGGCGTGGCCAGGCAGCCGCGGGCGTCGATCCAGCGGGCGTCGGGCGGGGCGTCCGGGGCCGGCGCCGGGCCGGGACCCGCGGCGGTGATCCGCGACCCGTCGACGACGAGGTGGCCGCTGGCGTACTCGGTCCGGTCGCCGTCCACGGTGACGACGGTGCAGCCCTCGACCACGATCGCGCTCATCAGGCCTCCTCGCCCTCAGCCGTCAAGCCCTCGGCCGTCATGCGGACCGCGGCCAGGCGGACCGCGTCCAGGATCTTCTCGTAGCCGGTGCACCGGCACAGGTTGCCCGCCAGCGCCTCGCGGATCTCCAGGTCGGACGGGCTGGGCACGCGGGTCAGCAGGTCGTGCGCGGCGACCAGCAGGCCGGGCGTGCAGAAGCCGCACTGGACCGCCCCGGCCTCGACGAACGCCTCCTGCACCGGATGCAGCTCCCCCCCGCCCGCCTCCCCGGCCCGCCCCAACTCCCCGGCCGAATCCCCGGCCCCCCTCGTGGCCAGCCCCTCCACGGTGACCACGCTGCGGCCCTGGGCCTGGCCGGCCGCGACCAGGCAGGCGCAGACGGCCACGCCGTCCAGGTACACCGTGCAGGAGCCGCACTCGCCCTGCTCGCAGGCGTTCTTGGCCCCCGGCAGGCCCATCCGCTCGCGCAGCACGTACAGCAGGCTCTCCCCCGGCCAGACGTCGTCCGCCTCGCGGACCTGCCCGTTCACCGTCGCCGTGACCCGCATCGCGCTACCCCCCGGCCGCCGCGGCGCCGCCGCGACCCTCTTGGTACTCGCGCCAGGCCCAGCTCAGGGTCCGGCGGGCCATCACGTCCAGCGCGTGCAGCCGGTAGGAGGCGGTGCCCCGGACGTCGTCGATGGGCGCG
The DNA here is from genome assembly GCA_050698895.1 of Streptosporangiaceae bacterium. Lineage (GTDB taxonomy): Bacteria > Actinomycetota > Actinomycetes > Streptosporangiales > Streptosporangiaceae > DASUBV01. Next base: position 1,469 of record JBOHCO010000797.1, on the reverse strand, counting down.
CCCGCGGCCCGGACCAGCGCCCCGAACTCGGTCACGATAGTGGCGGGCAGCCCGGCGCGCGACTGCCACAGGCCCGCGTCGGCCAGCGCCCCGGCCAGGAACGCCTCGGCCGCCGGGGCGCGCCGCGGCGTGGGCGCGGCCGAGCCGATCCCGGTCCCGACCTGCTGGCGCTCGGGGTGCAGGGCCAGGCCGAAGGCGGCCACGGCGATGACCATCGCGTTCCGGGTGCCGATCTTGCTGAACTGCTCGGGCCCGGTGGGCCGGTCGAGGTGGATCGCGGCGATCAGCTCGTCGGGCGCCAGCGCGCTGCGCTTGACCCCGGTGTAGAAGTCCCCGGCCCCGATCATGCGGGTGCCCCGGACCGAGGCCACCTCGATCCGGGCGTCCCCGGCCAGCAGCGACGGGTGGCAGTCGCCGGCCGGCGAGGCCGTGCCCAGGTTCCCGCCAACCGTCCCCCGGTTGCGGATCTGGGGCGAGCCCACCGTGCGGGCCGCCATGGCCAGCCCCGGCAGCCGCCCGCCCAGCTCGTCGATGAGCCGGGTGTAGCTGACCCCCGCGCCCAGCCGGATCCGGTCGCCGTCGGTGTCCCACTGGGCCAGCTCGGCGATGCGGCCGAGGTCGAGCAGGGCGGGAGGCCGCCGGACGTCGAAGTTCATCTCGACCATGACGTCCGTGCCCCCGGCCACGGGCAGCACGTCGGGCGCCTGCGCCTTGGCGGCCAGGGCGTCAGCCCACGAAGTCGGCTGGATGAAGTCCACGGCATCAGCTCCTGGACTACATACTCCCCGGCTCCTGCCTCCTCACGCCAGACTCACGTCCCAGCGGGCTGTCACGGCGGGCCGTCACGGCGGACAGTCACAGCGGGCAGTCACAGCGGGCAGTCACAAAGGAGAGCGGGGGTTACGCCCCGGCCCGCGGCTCGCCCCGGTAGGTGCCGAACGACCAGCGGTTGCCCTCGGGATCCCTGGCGGCGAAGTCCCTGGAGCCGTAGTCGGTCTCGTGCAGCCCGCTGATGATCTCCGCGCCCGCCGCCGTGGCCCGGGCGAACACCGCGTCCGGGTCGTCGGTCACCACGTAGGCGCCGAAGCCGCCCGGCGGCACCGGCCAGCTGTCGGACTCGCCGTCCTCCCGGACCGAGCCCAGCATCACCCCGCCGCCGGCCGGCCAGGACAGCTGGGCGTGGTCGACCCGGTCGCCGTCGCCGTAGACGACGGTCTCCTCGAAGCCGAACGCGTCGACCAGGAAGCGGATCAGCCCGCGAGCGTCGCGGGCCCGGAGCGTGGGCCACACCTGCGGGGGCGGTGTCTTGTCGTTGTCGGTCATGACGACGAGCCTGTCAGCCGGGGCTCCGGCCCGGCTTGGACGTTTCGGAACTCCCCGGCCATCAGGCCTCCTCGGCCAGCCACCGGGTCGGCGGGCAGCCGGCCAGCGCCCGGAACTCCCGGTCCAGGTGGGCCTGGTCGTAGTAG
>JBOHCO010000796.1:0-1968 GCA_050698895.1 Streptosporangiaceae bacterium | reverse complement strand
ACCCGGACCGGCGGCCGATGACCCGCGAGGAACTGCAGCGGTTCTTCGACTACGCCGACGACCGGGTGGAGGCGGCGGCGCGGTCGGGCCGTAAGGGGGTGCTGGCTGCTTACCGGGATGCCACCGTTTTCAAGGTGATATATGCGTGGGGGCTTCGGTGCACCGAGACGTCGAAGCTGGATGTCACCGACTGGTACCGCAACCCGGAGGCTCCTGAGCTGGGCAGGTTCGGGAAGCTGGAGGTCCGCTGGGGCAAGGCGTCCAACGGGTCGCCGCCCAGGCGGCGCACGGTCTGCACGGTGATGCCGTGGGCGGTGGAGGCGGTCGAGGACTATATGGTCAACATCCGGCCCCGTTACGGTTTCCCGGATCGCCCGGCGCTGTGGCTGACCGAGCGGGGCGGCCGGCTGCGGCCCCGCCAGATCGAGGAGCGGTTCGCCGCCTACCGGCAGGCGCTGAAGCTGCCGCCCGAGCTGGTGCCTCATTGCCTGAGACACTCGCACGTGACCCATCAGATTGAAGACGGGGCTGACCCGGTATTCGTGCAGCGGCAGGTCGGCCACCGGTATCAGCCGACGACCGGGATTTACAGCGGCGTCAGCGGCGACTTCATGAACACCATGATGCGCAAGGCGTTGACCAGGGCATTCGCTACCGATGAGGAGTATCAGCGATGACCGCCAAGCTGGACTACACGTGGAAGCTGCGGGAGGTCATGGCCACCCGCGGCCTGTTCCAGACCACCCACCTGCGCCCCAGGCTGGCCGAACGCGGCATTCACCTGTCCGACAGCCAGGTCTACCGGCTGGTGACCGACAAGCCGGAACGGCTCAACCTCAAGGTCTTCATGGCGCTGCTGGACATTCTCGGCTGCCGGATGGGCGACCTCATCGTGCCGGTCGCTGTCCCCGCGGCCAAGACGAAGAAGACCGCCGGCGGCAGCGGCCCTGAGCCTGGCATCGGCGCGTTCCGGCCGAGGCGGGCGCGGATCGTGCCCGGCTCTTCGTCGTGACCGGCCCGGCCGCCGGCGCGGGGTTCCTCACCGATCCCGGCGCGGTCATCGCCGGCATCGTTCACGATGCCGAGCCGGCCCTGGACCTGGACGAGATCGCTGCCGCGATCGGGCGGGCTGCTCCGGCCCGCGCTCAGCAGCGACGTCTTGCCGCGGCGCTGAGCGGCGATCCCGGCCTGCTCACCTCCGGGCGGCCCGAGGGCCCGCCGCAGATCGAGCTGCTGATCAGGGACCTGCGGGAGACGGGAGCCCAGCGGCTGGCCCTGCCCCGGTGCGCCCATTGTGACCAGCCCAGACGGCTGGTCCAATGCGATGGCAGCGTGCGGATCTGCTCAGCTTGTGACCATCGCAGGCGGGGCACCGCCGAGCCGTGCGCGATCTGCGGCGCCACCCGGCAGGTCGCCGCACGGGACAGGGACGGCCGGCCGCGCTGCGCCCGCTGCCGTCCCTGCGACAGTCCCGATCCCGTCGCGGCGATCGCAGCCCATGTCAGCCGCCTTGGCCCCGCGCCCGTCCAGCCTGGGCTGGACGGCGTGATCAGGAAAGCGATACCCCAGTCGTTCCAGCACCACCAGGTGCTGTGGGAACTCGACCAGCGCCCGGGACTGCTGGCCGGCGAGGGAGCGCACGGCTCACCGCGCGTCAACGCCCTCATCCAGGCACTGACCGCCGTCGGCGCCCCCGGGATCGTGGCCCCGGACTGCCCGTCGTGCGGACGGACGGTCCCGCTGCGTCACCGCCGCGGCGAGGTGCGCTGCTGCCGCCGCTGCTATGACCAGGGCCGGCTCGAAACCTGCAGCCGCTGCGGGCAGGCAGGCGACGTCGCCAGCCGCACCGCGGCCGGCGGCCCGGTCTGCAGCGGGTGTTTCCGCCGCGACCCGGCCAACCACGAGCAGTGCAGCAACTGCGGGCGGACCGCCCTGACCGTCCGCCGTGACGACGGGACCGCGTGGTGC
>JBOHCO010000795.1:0-1564 GCA_050698895.1 Streptosporangiaceae bacterium | reverse complement strand
CGCGCTGAACCCCACCATCGCCACCCGGTCAACCTGCCCGCGCAGCCAGTCCACCGCCGCCGCCACGTCGGCCAGGGCCTGATCGCGCCCGAGCCGCTGCAGGTACGTGAACCCTTCCTGCCGGCCGTTGTCGTCCCGCTCCAGCCACCGCCCCGGCGGCGCATCCCGGTGATAGAACTCGGGTGCGACCGTCAGGTACCCGGCGCGGGCCAGGTCGTGGCCACGCCCTGGATATCGGGGTTAACGCCGAACAGCTCGTGGGCCACGATCACGCCGACGGACCGCTGCCCGGCCGAGGGCCGGGCGCAGTAGGCGGGCATCGTCGTACCGTCGGCAACGGAGATCTTCTCAGTAGTCATGCAGATCAGCCTGCGCGACGCTGACACCGGTAACCAGATCCGTTCTTTACTGGTACTGCTGTCACCAGGCTAGGCGGCGGCGAGCGGCGTGGCTGGGCGGTTCGGCCCACAGCGTGTCCTGGCCTGGGACGGCCGGGGCCCTGCTAGTCCTTGATTCATGCCGGGTCGTCAACCTGCCGCGCCGCTGGCGCGTCATGACTTCACTCACGACGTCGTGCCATCGCACCCGGAGACTGAAGATGACCTATCCGCCGCAGCCCCCGCAGGGCCGGTATCCGCCGCCGCCTGGCCCGTACCCGGCCCCGCCTCCGCAGCCAGGGCGGCACCAGATGCCATCGCCACCTGCCCCGCCGGGGCAATACCTGCCTGCGCCGTACCAGTCCGGGCAATACGCGCCTCCCGGCTACCTGGCTCCGGGCTACGCACCCGGCTGCGGCATGGTGCACTACGGGCCGGGTTACGCCGTCCGTCCGCGTGGCCGGGCGCTGGGCGCGATTGTGTCGTTCTTCATCCCCGGTCTTGGGTCCATGATCAACGGGTCAGTCGGCCTGGGTTTCATCATCCTCGGCTCCTACCTGCTCGGCTGCGTGCTGTGCCTGCTGGTCATCGGCTTCGTGATCGCTCCGGCCGTCTGGATCTGGGCCATTATCGACGGAGCCCTGTCTGCCGATCGGTGGAACCGACAGCACGGCATCATCAGCTGACGAGTTACGCCACCAGCGAGTCGGTTGAAGCGCGAACCCTGGGGCTACATCGCGACCATGACCACCACAATGACGGCATGTCCTCTCAGCAGTTCGGCAGAGCAGCCTGCGCGACGCTGAGACTGGTAACCAGAGTGGCTCTTTACTGGTCCTGCAATCACCAGGCTAGGCGGCCGTGGCGGGCGGGCCGTGTGCTGGCCGGTCGGCCCACAAAGTGTCCTGGCCGGGTGGTGGTCCGTGGCTGTGCAGTGTCTTGAGCCCGTCGGGGCTGGTGGCGGTGGTGGTGCCGTCGGCGTGGAGTTGCAGGGTCCAGCCCCAGCGGTGCACGGCGATCAGGTGATGGAACGCGCAGAGGAGGGTGAGGTTGTCCAGGCGGGTGGGGCCGCCTTGTGACCGGGGGATGACGTGGTGGACGTGGCAGCGGACGGGCGGTGCGGTGCAGCCGGGGAAGGAGCAGTGCCGGTCGCGCTTGGTCACCGCGCGGCGCAGGTGGGGCGGGAC
>JBOHCO010000794.1:0-3459 GCA_050698895.1 Streptosporangiaceae bacterium | reverse complement strand
AGCTGGACAAGGTGGCGCTGTCGTTCCTGGTCGACTCCCTGGACATCCGCCGCGGCGGCGTCGCCGCCAACATCGCCTTCGGGCTGGGCTGCCTGGGCCAGCGGCCGCTGCTGGTCGGCACGGTGGGCGAGGACTTCGGCGAGTACCGCCGCTGGCTAGAGCACCACAACGTCGACACCGGCCGGGTGCGCGAGTCCACGCTGCACCACACGGCCCGGTTCATCGGCACCACCGACGCCGACCTGAACCAGATCGCCTCGTTCTATCCCGGCGCGATGAGCGAGGACGTGGAGATCGACCTGAGCGACCTGGTCGGCCAGGCCGACCTGGTGCTGATCGGGGCCAGCGACCCCGAGGCCATGCTGCGCTTCACCCCGCGGTGCCGCGAGCTCGGCCTGCCGTTCGCCGCCGACACCTCCTGGCAGCTGGCCCGGCTGGACGGCGAGCAGGTCCGCGCCCTGGTCGAGGGGGCGGCCTACCTGTTCAGCAACGAGTACGAGGCCGAGCTCATCGAGCACAAGACGGGCTGGACGGGCGAGGAGCTCACGGCCCAGGTCGGGATCCGGGTCACCACGCTGGGCTCGGCCGGGGCCCGGGTGGACCAGGCCGGCCAGCCGGCGATCCTGGTCCCGCCGCTGGCCGACGTAACCCCGCGCGAGCCGACCGGGGCCGGCGACGCGTTCCGCTCCGGGTTCCTGGCCGCGGTGGCCTGGGGCCTGAGCCTGGAGCGCGCCGCCCAGCTGGGCAACCTGATCGCCGTGCACGCGCTGGAGACCACCGGGACGCAGGAGTACGTCCTCAAGCCCGACGAGCTGGCCCAGCGGCTCACCGCCTCCTACGGCGCCCAGTCGGCCCAGGAGATCGCGGCCCAACTGAGCTGAGGCGGCCTCCGGCCGCCTCAGCTCAGGCCCTGCCCCAAACTTCGGCTGAGCCGGGATGCTCGCCGGGGCGGGGGCCCGGTCACTACGCCGGGTAGTAGCGGTAGCGTGGCGGTTATGCTATCCGCCGCCGGATATCACGGACTGCCGGAGCTGACCGTCGCCAGGGCCTTCGGCGAGTGGGTGCTCGATCCGTGGGCGCTCGCGGTCGTCGCGCTGCTGGCCCTGGCCTACCTGACGGGCGTGCGCCGGGTGCGGCGGTCCGGGCAGGACTGGCCGGCCGGGCGCGTGATCGCGTTCTGCGGGCTCGGCCTGGGCTTCGCTGTCATCGCGACCATGTCGTTCCTGGGCGTCTACCAGAACACCCTGTTCTACGCCCGGGCCGCGCAGACCACGGTGCTGCTGCTGCTCGTGCCGCTGTTCCTGGCCCTGGGCCGGCCGCTGACCCTGGTCATCGCGGCAGCGCCCCGGTCGGGGCCCAGGATCGAGGCCGCCATCCGCAGCCGCACGGCCAAGATCCTCATGTTCCCGGCCATCACCACCATGGTGCTGGTGGTCATGCCGTTCCTGGTCTACTTCACCGGCTGGTACACCGCCGGGCTCACCTCGACCGGCGTGCGCGAGCTCACCCACCTGGTGCTGCTGCTGCCCGGCCTGGCGTTCTTCTGGACTCTGCTGAGGGTCGACCCGGTGCCCAAGGCCTACCCGTATGTGGTGGCGCTGTGGATCACCGGCGCCGAGGTCATCGGCGACGCGGTGCTCGGGCTGGCGATCATCGCCGACCCGAACCTGATCGCCAGCGCGTACTACCACGCCCTGGCCCGGCCGTGGGGGCCGACCCTGAGCACCGACCAGGTGCTGGGCGGCGGCACGCTGTGGGTGCTCGGTGACCTCGTCGGCCTGCCGTTCCTGGCCGCTCAGCTCATCCAGATGATCCGCGAGGACGAGCACGAGGCCAAGGTCATCGACGCCGAGCTGGACGCCGCCGACGCCGCTGAGGCGGGCACGGCGGGCACCAGGGCGCCGGGGGAGGCAGGCGCCGGGGAGGCCGGGGCCGCCGGGGCCGGCCCGGCCGCGGCGCGGCGGCCGTGGTGGGAGTCCGACCGGCGGTTCGCGGAGCGCTTCGAGGCCGTGGACGGTGCCGCGGCGCACGGTACGGCGGCGAACAGCGCGGCGGCGAACAGCGAGGCCGTGAAGAACGGCGCCGACCAGCCCGGGCCGCGCTGACCGTCCCCGGACGGTCGGGCCAGGCCGGCCAGCCAGGTCGGCCAGCCGGGCGGGCTAGTAACTGCGCCGGACCAGGAACGACCAGCCGGCGCCGAGGTCGCTAGCGCCCAGGAACTCCTGGGACTTCAGCTGGCACCAGGCCGGCAGGTCACTCTTGGCCGCCGGGTCATCGGCCAGCACCTCGACGGTCTGGCCGATGGCTACCTCCCTGATCCGCTCGGCCAGCATGATGATCGGGATCGGGCACTTGCGGCCGAACGCGTCGATGGTCAGGGCCACGACCGGGCCGTCCGCCCGGCCGCCCGGCCGGGCCTGATGCTCTGCTGTCACGCGGTTACCTCCGTCAGGGCCGTGTCGCCCGCCCCTGACAGTGTCGCGCAGTTCCGCTGCCGATGACAGCGGGTCGGAGCCGGCAACTGTCCGTGAATGCCGGCCGTCCGTCAGACATCAACGGGCCCGAGTACCGGGGGTACCGCAGGATGCGGGCCCGGTCCGTTGTACTGTTTCCACGACAGGCTGTAGGACGAGCGTTCCCGGCCTGGAAAGAGCCGGGAAGTCATCCGCTGGGAAGGCAATCTGTGAGTCTCATCCGCAGTCACCCGCGTCGCAGGGTGTCAGGACGCCAGCTTCGGCGCTGGCTGCCGCGCACAGCCCTCGCCGCTGGCCTGGTCACCATGACCGCCGGCTGCAAGTCGACGACGTTCACCAGGCTGGGCCTGGTGCCGCCGCAGACCAGGCAGGGCCAGACCGTCATCGACCTGTGGCAGGGCTCCTGGATTGCCGCCCTCGCCGTCGGCGCCCTGGTCTGGGGCCTGATCATCTGGGCGGTCATCTTCTACCGCAAGCGCGCGGACCGGGTGCCCCACCAGGTCAGGTACAACCTGCCCATCGAGATCATGTACACGGTCGTGCCGTTCGTCATGATCGGCGTGCTGTTCTTCTTCAACGCGCGTGACGAGAACCAGATCGACTCGCTGTCAGCGCACCCGAACGTGGTCGTGAACGTGACCGGCTTCCAGTGGAGCTGGGCCTTCCAGTACCCGCAGTACGCGGTCAGCGGCTCCAATGCCCTGTGCGGCAACGCCGACGTCTGCCAGCTCGGCCCGCAGTGGAACGGGAACATCCCCGGCAACGAGGGCAGGCTGCCGCTGCTGGAGATCCCGGTGCACGAGACCGTGCGGTTCAACCTCACCTCGGCGGACGTCATCCACGCGTTCTGGGTCGTGCCGTTCGAGTTCAAGCGCGATGTCGTGCCCGGCCACCCCAACCACTTCCAGGTGTACACGACCAAGACGGGCTCCTCGATCGGGCGCTGCTCGGAGCTGTGCGGGCTGTACCACAGCCGGATGCTGTT
>JBOHCO010000793.1:0-2308 GCA_050698895.1 Streptosporangiaceae bacterium | reverse complement strand
GCAGCGGGGCGGTCTCGGTCAGGCCATAGATCTGGATGAACTCCCAGCCGAGCTCGGTCTCGACGCGCTCGATCGTCTTGGACGGCGGCGGTGCGCCGGCCACGACGATCCGGGTCAGCCCGGCGCCAGGGACGGGCCGCCCATCGGCGAGGCGCCGCGCCGCCGCGTCGAGGATGGCGGCGACGACGGCCGGGGCACCGCACATCAGGGTCACGCCGTGCTGTTCCACCCGCCGCAGGATCTCCTCGCCGTCAATCCTGCGCACGATGACCTGGGGCGTGCCCATCCCGGTCACCGCGTACGGCATGCCCCACCCGTTGCAGTGGAACATCGGCAGCGTGTGCATGAACACGTCGCGGTCGGTGATGGCCGTATGCCAGCCGAAGGTGGTCGCGTTGAGCCAGCAGTTCCGGTGGGTGAGCTGGACGCCCTTGGGACGCGCCGTAGTGCCACTGGTGTAGTTAATGCTCGCGGTGGCATCCTCGTCGGGTTCCCAGCCGACGGGCTCGGCGCCCGCCGGAGCCGGCGCGAACAGTGCGGCGTCCTCGACGCCGTTCAGGAGGATGCGGTGCTTGGCAGTCACGTCCTTGAGCGCCTCGTCAGATTCCGGGTCGAGGAGCAGCACGGTCGCACCGGAGTGCTCGATGATGTAGCGGATCTCCGCCGCGTTCAGCCGGTAGTTCACCGGGACCAGGACCCGGCCGTACCCGCTGACCCCGAAGTAGGAGATCTGGAACCGCGCTGCGTTCGGGCTGACGATGGCCACCCGCTCGCCGTGCGCGACCCCGAGGGCGTCCAGGGCCAGGGCCATGCCGCGGGCCCGGCTCTCCAGCTCGGCGTAGGTCAGCGTGCCCAGCGACCCGGGCGTGCCCGGCTCGTCAATCACGGCGCTGCGGTGGCCGTAGACGGCCGCCCCGCGGCTGAGGAAGTCTCCGATCGTGAGCGGCACTCTCATGGCGGTCTCCTCTGGCCAGCGATGTCAGCAATGCAGCCGGGGGCCCGGCCGGAGGCCCGGCCCCCGGCTCCTGCACTCCTAATAGCACAGCCGGGGCCGGGCCGGGGCCCCGGCCCGCTGCTGCATTCCTATCAGTTCACCGCCAGTCAGGTCACCAGCCGATTACGCGCGGATAAGCTCCCGGTCCGCCGCGGCCGAGGACACCACGATGACCGGCACGGACTGCGGAGTCGCGTCCAGCCGGACACTGCGCGAGGTGCGCGCCGGGCCGGTCTCCGGGTGCCGGAGCACCAGCCACATGGGGATCCCCGCGGTCGCGAGGAAGAACACCGCCATCAGGGGAACATTGAGCCAGAACCAGCTCATTAGTCACTGCCTCCCAGGGCACTCGGGCCGGCGGCCAGTCCGCCAGCGCCATGCCCCAGGCTCGCCGGGCCGCTTCTGAATCCCCTCTGTGCGGCCTAAGCCGTGGCCATGACTACGTTCCGGCCCTGCGCCACCACGCTGCGCTCGGGCCCGGCGGCGCCCTGCGCTCGGGCCCGGCGGCCCGGCAGTGGCTCCCCGGTCCCCGTCACGAGCTCGTCAGCTATCCGCGCTGGTACGCGGAGACCTGCTGCGCCGAGCCGGCGTCTATCGCCATAAACTGGGGGGCATCAAAGGCGCTCATGCGAGTAAGTAAGCAGGAATCCGGGCTGGCCCGGTAGCCGTTTTTGGGCGCCGATCGTGGGCGGTCGCCGACCCGCCGTTTCTGGGCGCGGCTGAGGTTGGCGTCGCTCGTCGCTGGCCGCCGCGACACTGCTCACCAGGTCCGCCGGCCCCCAGCGGGCCCGCTGCCAACCTGCCCGCGCGCCGTCGTCCGCTGGCCCAGCTTGGCTTTTCGTGATCACGGAATATCTTCAGTGAATAGTGCAGACGGCTTTCCGCGATCATGCAGAGGCACATTACGGCGGTCCGCTAACTGGGATACGGCCGGGCGCATTCCGGGCGTTCGCCAGGAGTCCGCGTGGCGGCCGGGAGCATGGGCCCCAGTCACCTCCGGCGCCCATGGGCCCGTCGCGCCCCCAGGCGCCTCGATCGCCGGCGCCATCCTCCGTCGAGGGCTGCTCGCGTTTTGTAACGAGTTCGCCGGCATTGACCGGGGACCCTTGACACCACGGGGGTCGGCTCAGAAACTACAGCACATATTTGAAACGTTCCATTAACGCCAGCGACACAGCCAGGCGCACGGGCCCACCGGCCCCGCGCCCCGGCCGCGAACCCGCGGTCCGGGCGCGGACCGCACAGGAAGGCAGGCATGGACTCCGCCGAAGACGACGCCGCCGCCCGGCCTGAGGCCCCGCGGCCGGAGACGCC
>JBOHCO010000792.1:0-3776 GCA_050698895.1 Streptosporangiaceae bacterium | reverse complement strand
GCGTGCCGGGCACCTCGGCCGGCGTGCCGGGCACCTCGGCCGGCGTGCCGGGCACCTGCGCCGGGCCCGCCTCGCCCATCAGCTCCTCCTCGGCTCGGTGATGGCGGCGACCGGGGCCAGCTCCTGGAGGACCTGGCCGGTCGCCGCGTCGATCAGTTCCCTGGTGTAGGTGCCGAGCTTGCGGACCGGCGTCCAGCGGCCGCCTTTGTGCTGGGCGCTGAGCAGCTTCTGCAGCCGGTTCAGCCCGGTGTAGACCGAGGCCAGGCCGGCGTACCTGGACACCAGCAGCGGGTGCAGGACCGACAGCAGCTCCCTGGTGCCGGTGATGTTCGCGGCCGTGGTGGCCAGCGTGGTGCCGCTGCCATAGTCGTCGATGCCGGACAGCTGGAACTGGAGCGCGTTCTCGAGGATCTCGTGCGCGCGCAGCCCCACGTCCAGCAGGTCCTGCTGCAGGCTCGGCCAGGCCTTCTGGAGGGCGAGCACGTCGCGCAGCAGCACCGCGGCCGGATTGGCCAGCGCGCTGGCGCTCTGCCCGTGCCACAGCCCGTACTCCAGCCGGTAGAACCCGGTGAAGAACTGGCTGTGCGCGCCGCGGACCAGCCCCGTCGCTCGGCCGTCGATCTCGTCGTCGAAGTTGCCGAACGAGTCGTAGGCCGCGCCCAGCCGCTCGTAGGTCAGGTGGGCCGGCAGCCAGTCCGTCCTGGCCCTGGCCAGCTGGCCCGCGTGCACGTCGGCGACCAGCCCCCGGACCTGGCCGACCAGCGCCTTCAGCCCGGCCGTGACGTAGGCGTGGTACTCGATGGCCGGCTTGTACAGGTCGTTGCTGGTGACCGGCACGATGCCCACCGCGCCGCGCTGGCGGCCGGGCACGGTCGCGGTCGGCCCGGTGAGCGGGTCGACGTCCTCCAGCAGGCAGCGGAACGCATAGCGGCCCGAGCCGACGTTCAGCGCCATCGGCCGGACGGTGGCCGGGCCCATGTTCTCGACCTCGGCGTAGATGGCGCCGCTGCCCGGATTGATCAGGTCGACCTCGGCCGCCTGGGTGGCGTCGTTGTGGATCGAGAAGGCGTGCCAGCCGGGCGCGCCCAGGTGCCAGGCGCCGCCGCACTCGGCGGCGGTGACGGAGATGACCGTGGGGCCGGCCGGCCGCACCCCGGCGGTCGCGGAGGCCGCGCAGCCCGAGGCCGCGGCGAGGATCGCGGCGCCCGCCGTCAGCCAGGCCGCGACCTGGCGCCGCCCGGCGGCCGGCCGGGTGGTCCGGGGGGAGAGCTGCTGGAGACCCATCAGTCAGCACCATAAATGACCACGGCCGCCCGGGCCGAGTCCTCCGGCGGTGATGCTGGCAAACGTTCACGTAATGGATAACCGCGAGCCATTGGCTGGGCCTGGCCGGCCGGGTCACGGCGCGGCGTGCGGCGGGCCGGCGGCCGACACTCTAGGCTCCGGCCGCAACGGGGGATCTTTCCGAGTCCGGGGGGACCGGCATGCCACTCTTACGCCGCGCGCGCGTGCTCACCGCCGTCCTGGCCGTGGCGGCGCTCAGCTCCGCGGGCGCCGTCGGCGCCCGGGCCAGCGCCGGGGCCGGGACCGCCGCCGGGCGGACCGCCACGCCGATCAAGCACCTGGTCGTCATCTTCGACGAGAACGTGTCGTTCGACCATTACTTCGGCACCTACCCCTACGCGCCGAACCCGGCCGGCGACCCGGCCTTCCACGCCCGGCCGGGCACCCCGACGGTGAACGGCCTGTACAGCGACATCACCAGGGCCGGGCCGACCGGCCCGCGGCTGACCCGCAACCCGAACCTGTCCAACCCCGTGCGCCTGGGCCACGACCAGCCGATGACCTGCGACCAGGACCACTTCTACACCGCCGAGCAGAACGCGGCCGACCACGGCCTGGAGGACCGGTACGCGCAGAACACCGGGAAGGGGCAGACCCTGGCCCAGTGCCTGGCCGGGCTGACCTACCGCGGCCGGCCCGAGCCGATCCCGCCGGGCGCCGACCGGAACTACGCGGTCATGGACTACTACGACGGCAACTCGGTCACCGGGCTGTGGAATTACGCCCAGCACTTCGCGATGAGCGACAACGCCTACGGCACCACCTACGGCACGTCCACGCTCGGCGCCATCAACGTGACCGGGGCGAACACCTTCGGCGCGACCTGCGGCGCGACGCCGGACACGATCAGCGACTCCGTCTGCGCGGCGCCGCCGGGCCTGAATACGGCCCGGCCGCTGGCCTCGCACATCACCACCGGGAAGCACGGCCAGCCCGCCGCGGGCTCCGGCACCGTCATCGACGACGCCGACCCGACCTACGACATCTGCTCCTACCTGCCGGCCAGGTACGGCGGCGACGGCCTGGCCCCGGCCGGCACCGTCACCATGGGCGGCAACAACATCGGCCAGGAGCTGACCACCTCGCGCATCACCTGGGGCTGGTTCGAGGGCGGCTTCGACCACGGCTACGTGCCGGGCCGCGGCACCCCGCCGACCACCGCGCAGATCTGCGCCCAGCACCACGCCAACGTCGGCGGGGCCAGCGTCGTCGACTACGTGCCGCACCACGAGCCGTTCGAGTACTACGCCTCCACGGCCAACCCGATGCACCTGCCGCCCACGTCGGTGGCCATGATCGGGCGCAGCGACCGGGCCAGCCACCAGTACGACATCGCCGACTTCTGGGCCGCCGCCGACTCCGGCCGCCTGCCGTCGGTCTCGTACCTGAAGGCCCCGGGATACCAGGACGGCCACGCCGGCTACTCCGACCCCCTGGACGAGCAGACCTGGCTGGCCAGCACGGTGAACCACCTGGAGTCGCTGCCCGCCTGGCGATCGACCGCCATCATCATCACCTGGGACGACTCCGACGGGTGGTACGACCACGTGCTCGGGCCGATCCAGACCGAGTCGCAGACCTCGCTGGACTCGCTGACCGGCCCCGGCCAGTGCGGCCATCAGGCCGCCCGGGTGCCCATGACCAGCACGGGCGCGCCCGAGCCGGGCCGGTGCGGCCTCGGCCCGCGGCTGCCGTTCCTGGTCGTCTCGCCCTTCGCCAGGTCCGATTACGTGGACAGCACGGTCATCGACCAGAGCTCGGTGGTGAAGTTCATCGAGTACAACTGGGGCCTGCCGGCGCTGGGCAACGGCGCGGCCGACGCCGAGGCCGGCTCGATCCTGTCCCTGTTCAGCTTCCGGTCCGCGCCGAACCGGCCGCTGTTCCTGAACCCGGCCACCGGCGAGCCGGCTGCCCGGGCCGGGAGGTCCGGCACCTGAGCTAGCCGCCGGGCCGGATCAGCCCGTCCACGACCCGGTCGACCAGGCGGTCGAAATGCTCGCCCAGGTCCACTCCCGGTTCGCCGCTCGCCAGCGCGGCGGCGAGCCGGGGATAGCGCCCGGATTCCAGCAACAGCCGCAGTCGTTCTCCCGCCTCGGCGACCAGAGCCGGGTCGGCACTGGCCGCGTCCCGGTCGGCTAGCTCGGCCCGCACCAGGTTGATGACGAACCCGTTGAGCAGGCCGATCGACTCCAGCGCGGACCCGGCATCCAGCCCGGCCGGCTCCAGCACGGCCAGCATGAACTCCAGGTAGGCCAGGGTGGCCGGCCCCAGCGGCTGGCGGTGCGACAGCGCCTCGATCAGCCACGGGTGGCGGTGCAGCAGCGCCCGCTGCTGCCGGGCCAGCCCGCGCAGGTCGGCGCGCCAGTCGCCGCTCGGCTCGGCCGGCACCGCCAGTTCCTCGCTGACCTGCTCGACCATGTCGTAGACCAGGG
>JBOHCO010000791.1:0-2672 GCA_050698895.1 Streptosporangiaceae bacterium | reverse complement strand
GGGCCGGCCGGGGCCAGGCGGCTGGCAGCCGAGGGCGCGCAGCTCGGCGGCCCCCTCGGCGGCCCGGTCGGCCAGCAGGGTCAGCGTGCACGCCCGCTCGAACCGGGCCTCGATCCGCTCCCAGCCCGCGATGGACCGCTCGAGCATGGCGCGGTCGCCGTTACGCCGGCCGGCGGCACGGGCCAGGCAGGCCGCGGCCCAGTAGTTCTCGTCCCCGGCCGGCGACGCCGCCGCCAGCCGGCGGTCCGCGTCGGGCAGCCGGGCGGCGACGGCCACCTCCGCGGCGATGGCCCAGGCATAAGGACGAAGTGAGTACCAGTGCGGCGTCTCGTACCACGACTCAGCCTCCCGCGGCAGGTCGCCGACCGCGGCCGCGGCCGCGTCGAGGCGGCCCTCGTGCAGGGCGATGCGCGCCTCGGTGAACAGCGCCACCGCGGCCAGGTTCGACTTCTGCACCAGGTCACCGCCGTTGCCGATGAGCTGGTCGAGCCGGCCGAGCCAGGCGCGCCGGCCGTCGTCGTCGCCGCGCAGCCCGTGGGTCATGGCCGTGCCGTAGATGGCCGGCCCCATCCAGCGCGCGGCGGGCTGCCCGGCCTGATTCCAGGACTCCCACATGATGGCGGCCTGGTCCAGGGCGTCGTCGAACCGGCCCTGCAGGACCAGCGGCAGGATGGGCTTGCTGGCCATCCGGTGCGGCTGGCCGCGGGCGATGTCGTCGTCCTGGGCGCGCCGGGCGGCGCTGAGCGCCCAGGGCAGGTCGCCGGCGGTCACCGCGATCTCGGTGATCATGTGGAAGGTGTCCACGATCTCGGTGCCGGCCCGCGGGTCGTGCCGGGGCAGCCGCTCCAGGATCTGGGCCCGCTCGGCGTTGACCTGGTGTGCCTCGCGCAGCCGCCCGCCCTGGTCGAGCACTCCGACCACGGCGTCGAGCGCCCCGCTGACCAGCACCGGGTCCCCGGTCAGCCGGGCCGCGTCGAGCGCGCGGGCGGCCAGGGCCGGCTCGGGCACGGTCTTCTCGGGGTTGGTGATCCACGCGGCGGCGATGGCCACGTAGGCGGCGGCTACCTGATCGCCGGCCGGGCTGGCGGCCGCCGCCTCGTCGACCAGCCGGCGCAGCCGGTCGTGCGGCACCTCGGCCGGGAACTCGGCCGCGAACCGGTCGGCGACGGTGGCCGCGTAGGCCAGGCAGGCCGCGTGGGCCGAGTCGTCGCCGGCGTCTCCGGCCCGCTCGGCCGCGGCCAGCAGCAGGTCGAACGCCACCCCGCCGTTGCCCCCGGCCATGGCCACGTCGGCCGCGGTGCGCAGGTCCGCGGCGGCGTCGGCCGGGCGGTAGGCGCGCGCGGCGGCGACCCGGTAGTGCTCGCGGGCCTCGACCATGAACCGGCGCGCGTAGGCCAGGTGGCCCAGGGCCCGGGCCAGCCGGTGGCTGACCGGCGCGGTGTCGGGTCCGGGGGGCCGGGCCAGCGCGGCCCGCAGGTCATCGGCGACCACGTCGAAGCCGGCCCGCCAGGCCAGGCCGGCCTCGGCCTGGTGCTCCAGGTCATCGGCCACGGACGCGGCCCAGCGCAGGTGCGCGTCGCGGACCGTGCCCTCCTCCTCGCTGTCGGCCAGCTGGTCCAGGGCGTAGGCCCGGATGGTCTCCAGCATCTGCCAGCGGCTGCCCTCGGGCCCGCGGCGGTGGGTCAGCAGGCTCTTGTCGGTGAGCCGGCCGACCAGGTCGGCGACCATGCCGCGGTACATGCCGGGGGAGACGGCCACGGCCGCGTCGAGGTCGAACCGGCCGCTGAACGCGCCCGCCCGCCGGAACATGGCCCGCTCGTCTGCGTCGAGCATGTCGTGGCTCCAGTCGATGACCGCGCGCAGCGAGCGGTGCCGCTCGTGGGCGCCGCGGCTGCCAGCCAGCAGGCGCAGGTGGTCGTCCAGCCCGGCCAGCAGGCCGTCCACGCCCAGGGACGCGCTGCGCGCGGCGGCCAGCTCGATGGCCAGCGGCACGCCGTCCAGCCGGGCGCACACGTCGGCCACCACGGTGTCCGACGCGGCGAAGTCGGGGTCGCTGGCCCTGGCCCGGTCCACGAACAGCGCCGCGGCCTCCGAGCCGGCCGGGCCGCTCCCGCCGCCGGACACCAGGGACAGCGGCCGGACGGTGACGGTGCGCTCGCCGGGGATGGCCAGCCGCTCCCGGCTGGTCGCCAGCACGGTCAGCCCGGCGCAGTTGGCCAGGAGCTTCTCCACGAACGGGGCGGCCACCTCGAGCAGGTGCTCGCAGTTGTCCAGCACCAGCAGCGACGGGCCGCGGGCCAGGTACTCGTGCAGCGCCGCGTCCAGCGACCGGCCCGGCCCCTCGCTGACGCCCAGCAGCGCCGCGACGGCCTGGCTGACGAACCCCGCGCGCACCGGGACCAGGTCCACGAACACCGCGCCGGACGGGTACCTCGGCGCCGCCGCCTCGGCCATCCTGGCCGCCAAACGCGTCTTGCCCACGCCACCGGGGCCGACCAGGGTCACCACCCGGCTGCCGCCCAGGGCGGTCAGCACCGCGGCCTGCTCCCGGTCCCGGCCGATGAAGCTGGTCCGGGCGGCGGGCAGCCCGGCCACCAGCCCGGCCGCGAGCCCGTCGCCGTCCGCGACGGCCAGGCCAGCGACGGCCAGGCCAGCGACGGCCAGGCCAGCCG
>JBOHCO010000790.1:0-5106 GCA_050698895.1 Streptosporangiaceae bacterium | reverse complement strand
GCTCGCCGGCGTCCCGGTCCTGGCGCCGCCGCCCGAGCCGCTGACCGACGGGGCATGGTGGCGTCTGCGCTGGCGCGGTCTGCTCGGCCCGCAGCGGTGGCGCCAGGCAGCGGCGGTGGTGGCGCTGGCGCCCGTGCAGCTCGCCGGCCGGCGGATCGAGCGCGACCTGCACGACGGCGCGCAGCAGCGCCTGGTGGCCATGACGATGGAGCTGGCCCGGGCGCAGGCGCGCTTCGCGGCCGAGGATCCCGCCGCCGTCGACGTTGACCTCCCGGCCCGGCCCGCGCCGGCCATCGAGGCCATCGCCTACTTCGTCGTGGCCGAGGCCCTCACCAACGTCGCCAAGCACGCCCGCGCCACCTGGGCTCGCGTCGACGTGCGCGCCGCGACCGGCGACGCAGAGACCTTCCTGCGCGCGGTTGACGCCGAGCAGCCCGACGCCGTCGTGGTCGACGTGCGGCTGCCCCCGACCGACACCGACCACCAGCGGGTCCTGGCCATCCTCGCCTATCTGGGCGCCTGACCCAGAAACGCGCCAGGATGCTGAGGCGTGCTGCCTCGGCGGGAGAACAGCGAGCCGGTACTGCACGCCGAGCACGGACCCGGTACTAGTCCGCCGCGGCACCCGGCTGACGGCGGTCGTGGGCGAGCATGCCTATTTCGATGGCCGGGCGTCGGCCGCGGAGAAATTCGAGGAACGGACCGGAGTGGCCAGGTGGGACGGGTCACGGTATATCGCCGTGGCCGGCCCGGCGTCCAGTCCGTTCGGCGGCGGCGCGCTGCGCTACGTTTCAGTTATCGCGCTGCCGGGCGGGAAACAGCGCCTTTATTACGAGTGCGCGACGCAGTACGACAGTCATGAATTGCGCACCGAACTGCTTGATCAGTCCTGAGCCGAGGGCTCGGGGTCGGCCGCCGGGCCCGAGACCTTCCAGTACCGGTCCGACCTCGGCCGCAGGAACAGGAAGTAGTAGATCAGCGCCGCGGCGAAGATGCCCACGCAGAGCCAGAGGTCGGAGCCTTTCTGCTTGGTCAGCGCGACCACCACGCCGGCCAGCGCGATCACCGGCGGCACCGGCCAGAGCGGCATCCTCGACGGCCGCTCCAGGTTCTTCTGCCTGACCCGGCTGACCAGGGCGGAGATCGCGATCAGCCCGTACAGCACCACGATCAGCACGGCGGTGAACGTGACCACCGTGATCAGCGACGACTGGAAGCACAGGATGGTCGCGAGCGTGCCGACGATCAGCGTGGCGACCCAGGGGGAGCCGCGCCTGGGCTCGACCTTGGCGATCCGCGAGCTGATCGGCTTGGGCCAGGCGAAGTCGCGCCCGGTGGCCCACACGATCCTGGAGAACTGCAGGGTGATGGCCACGGACGCGTTGAAGATCGCGATCAGCGCGCCGTAGGTGACGATGGTGATGAACGTGTGGCCGAAGGCCTCGCCGCCCACCTCGGTGACCGGCGTGGCGGAGTGCAGGAATGCGGGCAGGTTGTGGGCGCCGAACACGATCGCGATGAACGGGACCAGCTCGAACAGGATCCCGATAGCCGCGGCCATCACCACGGCCCGGCCGACTTCCTTCTTTGAGCCGAGGACTTCCTCGGCGAAGTTGATCCCGCTGTCGTACCCGTTGACCGAGAACAGGGCCGTGGCCAGCGCGGTGACGATCAGGCCCGTGCCGATAGCGGACACTCCGGTGGTACCGACCGGGCCGACGGGATGGCTGAGGATCGACAGCGGCTGGTGCAAGTGGGTGAACCCGGCCACGGCGAGCGCGCCCACCACGATCAGCTCGATCGCCAGGCAGACGCCGGTGAACCAGGCGTTGAACTTGATCTGCATCAGGCACACGAGCGTGACCAGGATCATCCCGAAGCCCGAGATCAGCCTGGTCGAGATGCTCGGGTCGAGCGCGTGCACGTAGGTGCCGATGCCGATGGCGACGCTGGCCGGCAGGAAGATGGCCTGCCCGATGTAGTCGACCATGGCCACGAACCCGGTGGCCCGGCCGAGCACCCGGGTGACGATCGAGTACAGACCGCCGGCGACGGGGAACATCGACCCGAGCTCGCCCATGCAGAACGCGACGTTCAGGGCGATGAAGCAGCCGATGAGGTAGGACCACAACGAGCCGGTCCCGGCGGTTGCCACCACCGCGGTGCCCACGACCAGCAGCGACGCGGTCGGGGTGATGTCGGACAGGATCAGCGCGATGTGCCCGAGCGAGTTCACCACCCGCTTCAGTTCCTGCGAGTACCCCAGCGACTCCAGGGACTGCTGCGAACTGGATTCGGCGCCGGTTACCTGCTGCGCGCGCAGCGTCATCGCCCCTTACGTGCTCAGCTCGCCGTACCGGCTCGGCATCGAGTGGAACTCCACCACGATCGCCGCGACCTGCGCGATGATCCCGGGGGTCACGCTGACCGGGTCGCGCTCGGTGGAGTTCGTCACCGAGGACTACCCCGAGCTCATGCGCGTGCTGGTGGTCATGCTGCTGCTCGGCATGCAGGTGGGCCAGAAGGCGATCTATGGCTGAGCAGGATGCGCCCGCCGGCGCGGCCGGCGCGGAGCCGCACGACCGGGCTGAGCTCGGTCGCACGGTGCGCGCCCAGCGCGAGAGACGGCACATGACCATCGCCTCGCTGGCCCGCAAGGTCGGGGTCAGCGCCGCGGCGATCAGCCAGATCGAGTCTGGCGCGGTCCAGCCGTCGGTGGCCACGCTGCGCAAGCTCGCGGCGTCGCTGGAGATACCGGTCTTCAGGTTATTCCTGCCGGTCGAGGCCGAGGCGGTCAGCGTGGTCAGGCGCGCCGGCCGGGTCACGATCGGGCGGCCGTCGTCGGGGGCGCGCTATCAGTTACTGAGCCCTTCGATGCGCGGCCAGCTCGAGGTCATGGAGGTGACCATGGACCCCGGCCAGGCGTCGGCCCCGGAGACGCTCAGCCATGCCGGCGAGGAGTGCCTGGTGATCCTCAGCGGCCGGGGCGCGCTCGAGTTCGGCGACTCGGTCATCGACCTGCGGGCCGGCGACGCCGCGACGTTCCAGGGCACGATCCCGCACCGGCTGCGCAGCGCCGGCCGAGGCCAGCTCCGGGCGCTGTCCATCATCACGCCGCCGTCGTTCTGACGCCGGGCCGCGCCCGCTGCCGGCAGTGCCCGGCCGAGCGGGCTCTGGGAAGATGCTCCGATATGAAACTGCTGAGGAAGGTTCCGGAAGCGGCGATGGTCGCCGCCTTCTTGAAGGCCGAATTTTCCTCGCCAAGGTTCAGCGGTGACCTGAAGAAAACCATGCGATCTCTTGGCGCGGCGGAAGTAGTGATCACGCATCCCGACACCACGGACATGCTGGAGAACGACCTGCGGGCCCGGGTGCTCGGAGCATATCGTGGCTACCAGCAGGACCGGGAAATGTTCGACGGCGTCCCCGATGCCCTCATATGGCATGAAGCCGAGATGACACGTGAGGAGATCGGGGACCTGCGTTACGTGGACTATAGCTACTGGAATGAGCTGACGGACAACACGCATCTGGTCAAGGACGGCGTCAAGAATATCCAGGCAGGAAAGATGATCTTTGGCGTCGCGCATGATCGCTTCTGGACGGTCACCGATCGGATACTCCGCGGCGAGCATGACTTTGAGCCAATAATCCTGTGGGGACGCGATAGCGGCTCGCCGCTTGAGATCCTTGAAGGTCATCTGCGTGCTACGGCATTTGGCCTGGCCGGCGATAAGGCGCCTGGCACCATCCATGTCCTCGTCGGCTTGGTTAATGCGTCCAGAGGAGTATGAAACGATGGGAAGCGACCTTTCACGCCGATCGGTTCTGGGAGCTGGTGCCGCTGCCCTGGCGGCCGCCGTGCCGCTTGCTGCCGCCGCGCGGCCTGCCGGGGCCGCCGAGCACCGCAAGCTCCTCATCGGGGCAGATGAGGGCTGGTACACCAAGGTGCACGCGGCCGTGCCCGCGGTATCCTGCCGCCGCGTGTACTTCCCGGAGCACAACTACATCCCGAGCCAGTGGCCTTCGACCAGGGACGCGAGGACGACCGTGGTCTCCTTCCGGCCGGTTCCCGCCGACCTGCTCGCGGGTCGGCTCGACGCCCGGATCAGGGCGTTCCTGCGCACCGCGCCGCCCGGCTCGGACCTGACGGCCTGGCACGAGGCGGGCAACCTGCCCGGCTACCCCTCCTACCTCACCGCGCCGACGATGCGCGCGGTGCACGCCCACATGCACCGGCTGTGCCGTCACACCAACGTCCGTTACGGACCCATCTTGTGCATGCACCCGCGGAGCATGCCGCCCTGGATGGTGTCCGGCCTGGACTGGTACGGCCTGGACATCTACGACTGGCCGGAGTTCCGCAACCGCGACGGCACGCTGAACATCAGCGGGGCGCTGTATCCGCGCCTGAACCAGTGGCGCGCCGTGATCCAGCAGCTCACCAAGACGCCGTCGCCCGTGCTGAACATCTGCGAGACCAACTCAAGCCGCGTGGAGTACCGGCCGCAGTGGTTCACCGCCATCGCCTACTGGATGAGCCGCAGCGGCGGGCAGCGCATGCTGACCTACTGGAGCAACGCTCATGGCGACGCCGGCCCCTGGCGTCCCCGCGACACCGCCGTGATCAGATCGCTGACGCGCGCGGCCGCCCTCTGAGGTGATGCTCCGTGTACGGCGCGGACTACGAGCTGTACGCGCACAAGTCCGTGGCACGGACCGCCGGACTGGCCGACGGCCATGTCGTGGCCCTGTGCGGCGGAAGCATCCCGGAAGGCCTGGGGCGAGCACGAGAAGCTCGCTGCACGGCTCACCTATGCACTGGCAACGCGTCACCACATCGACGACCAGCTGTATCAGGAGGCCGAGTCGGCATTCGGAGCGAAAGGCCTCTTCGACATCGCCGCCGTTCTGGGCGTCTACCACACGGTGTGCACCATGCTCACCGTGTTCGAGGTGCCGGCGCCGTAGTGCCCAGGGTGCTGCCGCCCGAATTCCTCGCGGTCCTGGCCTCGCTGCACGAGGTCGGCAAGGATCTCATCGACTGGTCCGAGGAGGGCGTGGATCTGCTCGCCATACTCGCCGCGCCGGAGCGCCAACAGCACT
>JBOHCO010000789.1:0-2433 GCA_050698895.1 Streptosporangiaceae bacterium | reverse complement strand
CGCCCATCTCGGTCATTTCGGTCAGCCCGGCGGCCGCGGCGCGCTCCAGCCCGGCCCGCAGCCGGCCGCCCAGCTCGGGCAGCGTCCCGGCGGGCACCGGATCGGGCACGTCCATGGGTGTGCTGCCATCGCGGGCAACCTGTTCGTGGAACGCGCGCACGGCCGGCGCGGCCACGGCCAGGCCCACCCCGGCCGCGTCCTTGAGCAGGTGGGCATGATGATCCACGAGGCCGGGAACACCGACCCCGGCCGGGCCTGAGCCGGGCTGTGAGACTGGCTGTGCGTCTGGGTGCGACATAACCCTCCTACCAGGGGGGACGACCCCCCTATCCCCCCGCGCCGCCTTCGGCGGCAGGACGACTTCCGGCTGAGGACCCGGCCGGGAGAGACTGGCCAGGTAAGAGACCATTGTGCTGACCCGAAGAGAGCGAGCAACCGCGTGCCCTACCAGCTCCCCGATGACGACATCGTCGGTATCGTCGACGCCCCGCCGACCCCGGTGGCGCTGCTAGCGCCCGGAGGGAACTTCGTGGCGCTGGTGCACTACCAGGCGTATCCGCCGGTCGCCGAGCTGGCCCGGCCCTACCTGTCGCTGGCCGGGCTGCGCTTGGACCCGGTCATCGGCTGCCGCCAGCGCACCCGGCGGCTGACCGGCCTGTCGGTCATCGAGCTGCCCGACGGTGACGAGCGGGCCATCGCCCTGCCGGCCGGCGCGTCGGTCAGCATTCCGACCTGGGCGCCGGACGGGCACCGGTTCGCGTTCACCGTGGACGAGCCGGACGGGGTCGGCGTCTGGGTCGGCGACGCGGTCACGGCCACCGCCAGCCAGGTGCCGGGCCTGCGGGTGCGCGACACCCTGGGCGGCGACCCCACCTCGTCGGCGGCGGCCGTGCGCTGGTCCAGGGACGGCGCCTGGCTGCTGGCCCTCGGCGCCCCGCCGGCCGGCTCGCCGCTGACCCGGCCGGCCGAGGTGATCGAGCCCCGGCTGGACGAGGCCTCAGGCAAGCACTCGCAGATGGCCACCTACCAGGACCTGCTGCGCACCGAGGCGGACGAGGATGCCTTCGAGGAGCTGGCCACCAGCGTCCCGCTGCGGGTGGACCCGGTCTCGGGCGCGGCCAAGGAGCTGGGCCCGGCCGGGCTGTACCAGCAGATCATCGAGTCCCCGGACGGCGAGCACCTGCTGGTGCACCGGCTCCAGCGGCCGTTCTCGTTCCGCGTGCCCTCCGGCTACTTCGCCCGGCGGGTCGAGGTGTGGTCCGCGCACGGCCCGTTCGAGACGGTGGTGGCCGACCTGCCGGTCAGCGACGAGGTGCCCCGGCAGGGCGTGCCGACCGGCCCGCGCCGGGTGTCCTGGGATGAGTCGGCCCCGGCTACCTTGCTCTGGGTGGAGGCGCTGGACGGCGGCGACCCGCACGCCGAGGCCGCGCACCGGGACCAGGTCATGCGGCTGCGGGCCCCGTTCGGCGCCGGCGCTGAGCCGGAGGCCCGGACGCTGGTCCAGCACCGCTGCCTGGGCTGGCTGGACCTGAGCGAGCCCGACCGGATCATGATGACCGAGCACGACCGGGACCGGCGCTGGCTGACCAGCTGGGTCCTGGACCTGTCCGACCCGGACGCCAGCCGGGTCATCTTCGATCACTCCGCGGACGACTCCTACGCCGATCCCGGCTCCCCGCTGACCGCGCTGCGGCCGGACGGCACCCGCACCGTCCTCCAGGACGGCCAGACCGTCTACCTGCGCGGAGACGGCGGCAGTCCGGAGGGCGACCGCCCGTTTCTGGATGCCCTGGATCTTTCCTCGGACGACACCAGGCGGCTGTTCCGCAGCCCGGCCGACGCCTACGAGCAGGTCCTCGGGTTCGTGCGCGGCAGCCGCGACCGCGTGCTGATCTGGCACGAGAGCCCCAGCGAGCCGCCCAACCTGGCCGTCACCGAGCTGGCCGGCGGCCCGCCCAGGCCGGTCACCTCCTGGCCCGACCCGCATCCGCAGCTGGCCGGCCTGACCAAGCAGCTGGTCGCCTACGAGCGTGGCGACGGCGTCCAGCTCACCGGCATGCTCTACCTGCCGCCCGGCTATGACCAGGAGCGCGACGGCCGCCTGCCGCTGGTCGTCTGGGCCTACCCGCTCGACTACGGAGACGCCGCGACGGCCGGCCAGGTCCGCGGCAGCACCCAGCGGTTCACCCGGCTCCAGCCCGGCCAGCCGATGTGGTTCGTGCTGCGCGGTCACGCCGTGCTGAACAGCGCCACGATGCCGGTCATCGGCGATCCCGACACCATGAACGACACGTTCGTCGAGCAGATCGCCACCTCGGCCGCGGCGCACATCGCGGCCCTGGACGAGCGGGGGATCATCGACCCGCGGCGGGTCGCGGTGGGCGGGCACAGCTACGGCGGGTTCATGACCGCCAACCTGCTCGCGCACACCGA
>JBOHCO010000788.1:0-2722 GCA_050698895.1 Streptosporangiaceae bacterium | reverse complement strand
CCGCCGGCGGTACCGCGGCCGGCGAACACACGGGCGCCGGCAGCTTCCGGCTGCGGGTCGAGCTGCCGGAGGAGGCACGGTGATCCGGATCCTGATCGCCGAGGACATGGACATGATCCGGGGCGCGCTGGTCGCGCTGCTGTCCCTGGAGGACGGCATGGAGGTCGTGGCCGAGCTGGACCGCGGAGACGAGATCCTGCCGGCCGCGCTGCGCACCCGCCCCGACGTGGCCGTCCTGGACATCGACCTGCCCGGCCTCGACGGCCTGACCGCCGCCGGGCAGCTGCACGAGCAGCTGCCCGAGTGCCGGTCGCTGATCCTGACCGGGCTCAGCCAGCCCGGCAACCTGCTGCGCGCCCTGAAGCTGCACGTGCGCGGCTTCATCGTCAAGGATGCTCCCGCGGCCACCATGGCCGACGGCATCCGCCGGGTCGCCCGCGGCGAGCGCGTCGTGGACCCCGATCTGGTCGCCGCGGCCCTGGAAACCGGCACCAGCCCGCTGACTGCCCGCGAGGCCGACGTCCTGCGGGCCGCCGCCGGCGGCATCTCCACCGAGCAGATCGGCGGCGTGCTGGGGCTGTCCCCCACCACCGTGCGCAACTACACCTCGAACGCCATCACCAAGGTCGGCGCCAGGAACCGGATCGACGCTATCCGCATCGCCCGTGACGCCGGCTGGATCTGACGCCCGCCCGCGGCCCCGGTACCCGGCCCCGCCCGCGGCCCCGATACGCGGCGAGTGGATAAGGCCAGGGAATATGTGCGTTGAGTCGCACCGGAAGCGCGGCCTAGGTCCTGGATGTGACGATCACGATCCGGCTCGCTGACAGCGACGAGGACTACGCCGCCTGGCGGCAGGTGCGCCTGGCCGTGGTGCCGAACGAGCGGGTGGACTCGGTCGAGGACCTGCGCGCGCAGGCCGGGCCGCAGCAGCAGTTCCTGCTCGCCGAGATGGACGGCGTACTGGCCGGCTCCGGTGTCGTCGGCCAGTCCGACCTGGCGGGCTCGGGCGCGCTCGCGGCGCGAGTGCTGCGGAGCGGCACTGGATCACCGACCCCGACGCGATGTTCGTGGCACTGGCCGGCGGCGAGGTGATCGGCTGCGCCGGGCTGCTGCCCGACACCGATGACCCGGGCCAGGCCGAGCAGGGCGTCATTCTCGGGTACCGCCCCTGACCCGCAGCTCCTAGCTAGCCTGGTGGCGTGGATATTGACCGCGTCGCGGCGAGCGCCGGGCTGCTGACGGCGGCCGGGCTGCACGCCGCCTGGAGCGCCGGGTTGGCCTGGCCGTTCCGGGACCGGGCCGCACTCGCCGATGCCGTGGTCGGGGCGGCCGAGGTGCCCGGGCCCGCGGCGTGCCTCGCGGTGAGCGGCGGCCTGGGCCTGGCCGGTCAGACCCGCCTGGTGTCGCCCGTCTCGGTGTCGGCCCGGTTCATGCGGCTGGACCGCCGGGTGTACTCCCCGCTGTGCCTGACCCTGGCCGGCCTGGCCGCCCTGTCCGCCCGGCCGTCCCGCCGCCGCGCCTGACCGCGGCGCCTGACCGCCGCCCCGGCCGGGCGGAACTCAGCTGCTGCGAGGCCGGTAGACGTGCACGACGACGCCGCACTCGAAGCTTCTGGCCTCGATGAGCTCCAGCGGCAGCGCCGCGGGCAGCTCCGCGAACAGCGCCTGCCCGCGGCCGAGCGCCGCCGGCTGGATGACCAGGCAGTACTCATCGATCAGCCCGAGCGCGGCCAGGGCCGCGGCGAAGCTGGCACCGCCGTGGACCATGACATCCGCCCCTGGCTCCTGTTTCAGCGCGGCGATCTCCGCGGCCAGGTCGCCGCGCGCTATCCGGGTCGTGGCCCAGGAACCCTGGCCGAGCGTCTTCGAGAAGACGACCTTGGGAATGTCGTTCATCGGCGCCGCGTACGGGTGCGTTGAGCTCGGCCAGTACGCCGCCATCTCCTGGTACGTCGTGCGTCCCATGAGGTGGGCCCCCGCCTTGGCCACCCGGTCCAGCTTCCAGCCGACCAGTTCCGCGTCCTCGGGCACGCTCGCGGCCGGGTGCTCCCGGTCGCTGGCCACGTACCCGTCGAGTGACATGCTCATCTGGAGCGTTACCTGTCGCACGTGATTCCCCTCCCGCTAGTGGCGGACTCGATAGCGCAGGTGCAGCACCCGGTCGCCCTGGATCACCGTGTGCGGATCCTCGAGCAGGTGCCGGGCATCGGCCGAACCGAAGTACCGCTTGCCTGCGCCGAAGATCACGGGCACGACGTCCATGGCCACCTCGTCCACCAGGCCGAGGGCGATCGCCTGCCCGCCGACATCGCCTGCCGCCACGGCGACGGCACGCTCTCCGGCGAGTTCGGTGGCCTTCGCGATCGCCTCGGAGACGTCGTCGGTGAAGTAGTACGGCACCTGGTGCCGCGGGTGCACCGGATGAGATCCGCCGGGGTTCCACCCTTCGGGCCGGGGCCGGTGCGAGACCACGATCACGTGCTCGCCGACCGGCGGCGACCCGTTCCAGCCGTCGGTCATGTCGAACAGGTGACGCCCGATGACCATCGCCCCGGTGGCCGCCCACATCGGCCGCAGGTAGTCGGCCGAGGCTTGCGACACCTTCAGCGAGCCGCCTTCGACCAGGTCGGCGTCGCCGTTGCCCAGAAAGTCGAACAGCGGGCCGACCTGGTCCTTCTCGTCGGCGATGAAGCCGTCCACCGACACGGCACTGTGCACCC
>JBOHCO010000787.1:0-3404 GCA_050698895.1 Streptosporangiaceae bacterium | reverse complement strand
GCCGCCGGGAGGGCGGCGGCCGCGCCGGCCGTCATGGTGACCGCCGCGGTGATCGCCGCCGCGGCCAGCCCGGCCGCGCGCAGCAGCCGCAGCCGATTGCCTTGAAGTCTCACTCCAGCCCCTTCTGACGCAGGAAGGTATCACCTGAACATCAGCATTCTGAGTGGGCCAGCGGCACTCCAGCGCCGATCCGGCAGCCGACCGCCAGGTGAACCCTTAGCGAGGCTAAGCGCTTCGATGACCGTCGGTCACGGGCTGGCTGGATCTGGCTCGGCCCGGCCGGCCGGCTCGCTCGCTCGGCTCGGCCGGCTAGGCCGGCTCGGCCCGGGCCGACCGGGCCCGGCGCGGCCCGGTCTGGTCTGGTCTGGTCCGGGGTCAGATGAACACGCGGCGGGTGACCACGCCCTGGCCGATGTCGCAGCCGCGCCACAGCGCGAACTCATCGCCCACGGACAGGTAGTCGCCCGCGTCCTCGCCCAGGACCACCGCGGTCACGATCAGGTGCGAGGAATCGGGCACCGCGTACTCATCGCGGATGTCGACCAGGGCCTGGAAGAACTTGCCGGCGTGGGTGACGTGATGGCGGGCCCGGATCACCGCGCGGCAGGTCGGGCCGGTCAGCGTCGGCCCGGTCGCGCCGCCCTGCGGCGGCAGCAGCGTGATCATGGCCTGGATCTTGTAGCGCTTGGCCCAGTCCCCGGTCCGTCTCGGACGGCGGGCCGCCCGGCGCTCGCGGGCCGGCCCCGGCCGGTGCCCGTGCGCCAGCGCCGACACCGCCCGCGCGGCCACCGCCACCGGTGAGTGCCCGTCTTCCGCGCCGTGCCCCTGGCCCTGGTCGTGGCCCTGGTCGTGACCCTGGCCCTGGTCCTGATCGTGACCCTGGCCCTGGCTCTGGTCCTGGTCGCGACCCTGGCCCGGGCTCTGGTCCTGGTCGCGGCCCTGGCCCTGGCCCTGGCTCTGGTCCTGGTCGCGGCCCCGGTCCCGGCTCTGGTCCGGGTCGTGGCTCTGGGCCTGGCTCCGGTCCTGCTCCTGGCCCTGGCCCGGCACCGCGTGCGGCATGGCCATCACCTCCCCGCCAGCGATACATATCGCATCACGATATTTCGCGTCATGCGCCCGCCCATCAGCCGACGTCCAATTGCACTCGGTCCGCCGTCCGGGCGCACCCGGTCGATTTATATCGTACCGCGATAGATCGCCTCGCGCACCCCGTCTCAGCGGCGAGTCCCGTCCGCCCCGTGGTCGCCCTGCGGCCCGCACTCCCCCTGCGCCACAGCGGCATCCGCGCATCTAGTGATCATGGTCGTGGGTGTCCCGTTGCTACCACCCTGGGGGTAGTAACGGGACATCCACGCCCAGGTGGCGCCCGACGCGGGCGTGATCCTGCGGTCCCGGCCACCCCGGTAGCCCCATCCGGCCCGGCCAGGCCACCCGTCCCACTAGCTAGGGGATCAGGCCGACGCGAGCTTACCCCTGCCCGACTCGCGGCCCACGTGATCGCGGAAGTCCGTCAGCGATTATCGCTGCTCGGGTTCCGCGATCATGAACCAGTCATTAAGGCCTGACCGCAGCGCCATATCCGGCCGCCCTCAACGCGTGCCAACGGAACTCCGCCTGGCGGCACCGAGCCGCGCCCCGATGAATTGCCGAGTTTCGGTTTTTTGAATGGGCCGCCGGATGCGACATTCACACCATGGACAAAGCCGCTCACTTTGACATCCGGCCCGTCCGGCCGCAGGACCATCCGGCGCTGCTCGCGCTGAGCGCGCGGCTGACCATCGGCGTCGCGCCGTGGCGCGACCCGGAGAAGGTCGCCAGCGCCGTCCGCGGGTGGATCGAGTCGTCGCTGGCCTCGGCGGGCGACGACGGGCACGCCGTGCTGGTCGCCGTGCGCGGCGGTCAGGTCGCGGGCCTGGTCAGCCTGGCCGAGCGGGAGCACTTCACCGGCGAGGTGGACGCCTATGTCGGCGAGCTGGTGACCGCCGAGGCCGTGGAGGGACGCGGCGCCGGGCGGGCGCTGATGGCCGCCGCCGAGGAGTGGGCGGCCCGCCGCGGGCTGGCCCGGCTGACGCTGGACACGGGCATCCGCAACGAGCGGGCCCGGCGGTTCTACGCGGCCCTCGGCTTCGAGGAGGAAGACGTCCGGCTGTCCAGGCCGGTCTACCCGCGAGCTTGAGCGCGCGGCGGCTGTGCTTGAGTGGAAGTCATGCGGGACGACGACCCGGTGACCGGACGGCGATTCCTGACTCAGTCGGCCTACGCCGACGACCGGCACCTGCGCTCGCGGGCGGCCATCTACGCCTACGCCGAGGCGCGCGGCGACCCGCGCTGGCGCACCGACCCGGTGCCGTGGGACGGAACCCAGGTCGTGGCCGACATCGGCTGCGGCAACGGGCTCGACCTGCGCCAGCTCGTGCCGGAGCGCCGCTGCCGCCACGCCATCGGCGTCGACTTGTCGGCCGGGATGCTGCACACGCTGGCCGAGCTGCGCGGCTCGGGCATTCTCTCGCTGGTGCAGGCCGACGCCCAGCAGCTGCCGCTGGGCCAGGACACGGTCGACGTGGCCCTGGCCATGCACATGCTGTACCACGTGCCCGACCGGCCGGCCGCGGTCGCGGAGCTGCGCCGGATCACCCGGCCCGGCGGGACCGTGCTCGCCTCCACCAACAGCGCGCAGACCTTAACCGAGATCTACGACCTGCTGGATGCCGCGGTCTCGCGGCAGCTGGGCCGTCCGGTCGGCGCCCGCCCGGTGCTGAGCTTCACGACCGAGAGCGGCGCCGGGCTCCTGGGCGGCCAGTTCGGCGAGGTCCGCCTGCTCCAGTACGACGTGCCGCTGGCGATTCCCGGCCCGGAGCCGGTCGTCGCCTATCTCGACAGCGTCCGCGAGCCCACGGTGCGCGAGGCCGGCGGGGGGCTGGACTTCGACCTGGTGCTGGCGGAGGTGGCCGACGGGGTGGACCAGGTCGTCAGGGCCGAGGGCCGCTTCCGGACCGCGAGCCGCGGCGGCGTGTTCGTCTGCCGCTGACTAGGAGCCCGCGCCGCCCGGCGTGACCAGGCCGGTCTCGTAGGCCAGGACGACGGCCTGGGCACGGTCGCGCAGGCCGAGCTTGGCCAGGATCCGGCCCACGTGGGTCTTGGTCGTCTGCTCGGCGATGACCAGGGTGTCGCTGATCTCGGTGTTGGACAGGCCGCGGGCGATCAGCCGCAGCACCTCGGTCTCCCGCTGGGTGAGCGTGCCGGCGGCCTGCGGGAACGGCGCGTCGGCTCGCGGCTGGCGGGCGAAGTCGGCGATCAGCCGCCGGGTCACCGACGGGGCCAGCAGCGCGTCGCCGGCCGCCACCACCCGGACGGCGTGGACCAGCTCGGCCGCGGTGGCGTCCTTGAGCAGGAAGCCGCTGGCC
>JBOHCO010000786.1:0-1248 GCA_050698895.1 Streptosporangiaceae bacterium | reverse complement strand
CTCTAACCGAGCTGAGCTACAGGCCCGAAGCGTGCCGATCCGCTGGGCGGCACGGTGAGTTAGGTTACCGCAAACCAGGAGCCGACGGTTACTCGGCCTCCTTGAGGGTCACCTCGATACCGCCGGCCACAATCGTGACCAGGTTGTAGAGCACCGCGCCGATCGTCGCCAGGGCGGTGATCAGGACGACGTTCACCGCGCCGACCAGCATCGTGTAGCCGAGCACCCGGGAAGCGGCGAACCAGCTGGCCGCGTTGGTACCCGACTTGCCCTTGGTCGAGGTGACCAGGCCGACGGTGTGCTCGATGCTCGTGAACACGCCCAGCTTCTCGACCACGAAGTACATGATCGCCACGGCGACGAACAGGATGACCCAGCCGACGAGGGAGATCATGAAGCTGAACTTCATAACCGACCAGGGCTCGATGCGGCTGATGGCCAGCTGGGCCTTGCGGTTGGACCCGGCGCCCTGGGTCGGGAAGGCCGAGGACGGCGAGCGCTGGGGGCGGTTCTGCGGCTTCCGCGGGGCCTTGGCCGGCCGGGGGGGCCGGATCTTGCCCTTGGTCAGCGGGCGGGGGAACTGAGTGGTGCCGGTTCCGCCGCCGAATGCGGTGTCCGAGCCATAAGAACTGTCGGAGCCAAAGGAACTCTCGCTCCGGAAGGAACTGTCGTTGCCAAACGAGCTGTCCGCCGGGGAGTAGCGGTCCGAGATTGGCGGCGCTCCGGGCCCGCTGGAGCGGTCGGCCGACGAGTTGCCGTCGGACTGGCTGGCCGACGATGGCGGCCAGCCCACCGGGGCGGCGGGGCCGTTGCTGCTGGAGTTCCCGTGGCCAGCGGCCGAGGAGTCCGGGATCCGGGCGTCCCACGGCTTGCGCTCGGGGAAGTCGGGCGTCGCGTCGTCCGGGGCCGCGGCTGGTTTGGCCGCCTCCGCGTCGGCCGAGTCATCGGCCGTCGCAGGTCCCATCCCGAACATCGGCGGAACGGTCTTCACGGAGGCCTTATCGGCTTCCGGCGTCGAGCCGGAATCGCCGGGACTGCCGTCGGTCAACCACCCCTTGGGGTCCGAGCGGTTCTCCACCCCGTCCTCCTCCGAACCGATTCCTGAGTTGAGGTTATCCCCAGGACGTGGGTTCTGCTTGCCGCCTTCTGCGGTGACACTAGTTAAGACGCCCGAATGCGGTAGTTCGTTGCGTCTTGTGGGTCACGACGTCTACACGTGACCAGATCCTTACGTTCCCCGCGTGCACA
>JBOHCO010000785.1:0-4898 GCA_050698895.1 Streptosporangiaceae bacterium | reverse complement strand
GGCTGATCGTAGCCGTCTGACTACATCATGAGAACGACCTGGCCGGCCCGCGGGTCTGGGAGGCTGGAGCCATGACGACTAGTTCCGCTAGTTCCGCGCATATCACCGTGACCGTGCAGCGCGCGGGGGCGGGAACCTACACCGCGGCCAACGCGCGCGGCGGTCAGGTCACCATGGGGACCGGGGCCGGGGCCGACTTCACCCCGGTCGAGCTGATGCTGGCGGCGATCGCCGGCTGCACCGGGATCGACGTCGACGTGGTGGCCTCGCGCCGGGCCGAGCCGGAGGCGTTCGAGGTCGCGGTGGACGCCGACAAGATCAAGGACGCCGGGGGGAACCTGGTCACCGGCATCGAGGTGACCTACCGGGTCCGGTTCCCCGCGGGCCAGGCGGGCGACGCGGCCCGCGCCGTGCTGCCCGACATCGTCCGCAAGTCCCACGACCGGCTGTGCTCGGTGGGCCGCACCATCGAGGCCGGCACGCCGATAGCGACCCGCGTTGACTGACTCCGGCCCGAGGGACCCCGGCCCCGGCCCGGGCGGCGCTGGTTTGAGTGAGCCAGGCCCCGGCCCGGAGCTGGAGCGGTGGCTCGGGGCCGTGCTGCCCGGCCAGCTGGTGACCGGCCAGACCCGGCTGGGCGGCGGCTATCGCAACCGCAACACCCGGCTGGATGTCGATGACGGCGAGTCCCTGGTGCTGCGCCAGTACGAAGTGGACGAGGCGGCCCGGATCTGCGCCATCGAGGCCGCGGTGCTGGGGCGGCTGCGCGGCGTGGCCCCGGTGCCGGAGGTGGTGGCCGCCGACCCGGCGGGCACGGCGGCGGGCGAGCCGGTGCTGCTGACCCGGTTCGCGGCGGGCACGCCGCTGTCGGCGGCGCTGGCCGAGCCGGGGGCCGGGCCGGGCGACCATTCCGGGCTGGGCCGCGCCGCCGGGCAGGCGCTGGCCGCCATCGGCACGGTGTCCTTCCCGCGCGGCGGCTTCTTCACCGACGGCGCCCTCCAGCCGGCGGCCGAGAATCTGCCTGAGGACCTGCCGGGGTTCGTGGACGCCTGCCTGGCCGCCGGGCCGGCCCCGGCCGTGCTGTCCGCCGCCGAGCTGGACGGGCTGCGGGCCCTGGCCCGCGCCGACGAGCCGTTCGCGGCTCGCGCCGGCGGCGCCCGCCAGCTCGTGCACTCCGACTTCAACCCGAAGAACCTGCTGGTGGTGCGGGCGGACGGGCGCTGGTCGGTGTCCGCGGTGCTGGACTGGGAGTTCGCGTACAGCGGCAGCCCGCTGGGCGACGTCGGCAACATGCTGCGGTTCGAGCAGCCGCCGGGCTTCGCGGCCGGGTTCGCTGACGGCTTCCGCGACGGCGGCGGGGACCTGCCGCCGGACTGGCGGCCGGTCAGCGCGGCCCTGGACCTGTTCGCGCTGGCCGACCTGCTGACCCGGCCGGTCAGCCACCGCTACTTCGGCAAGGCGGTCAGCGCGGTCCGGGCTCGGCTGGCGGGCGCAGCCAGACCGAGGCCTGGCCCGGCTGCATGATCTGCTCGGCCACGACGAGCAGGTCGGCGCGGATCTCGTCCAGGTCACCGGCGTCCCGCATGCGGGCCGCGAACGCCTCGATGGTGGCCTCGGCGTCGTAGCGGGCCCGGTTGAAGCGCCGGTCGATCAGCCGCTGCACGCGCAGCCGGAGCGGGTTGAACACGGCCACCGCGGCCAGCGTCTCCACGGCCACGGCCCACGGCGCCTGGCCCCCGAGGGCGCCGTGGGCGGTCGCCACCAGCGCGGCGTAGGCGCCGACCAGCAGGCCGGTCACGATGGCGTAGGACAGCGTCCGGGAGATGACCCGGTCGATGTCGTACAGCCGGTAGCGCAGGATGCCGACCCCGATGCTGACCGGCAGCGCGACGAAGCCCAGGCTCAGCACGTCGTTGAGCACCGCCCACAAGCCCGACCGGGCGGACTCGCCGGGGATGCTCAGCGCGGCGCAGCCGATGCAGATGGCGGTGCCGAAGATCAGCCACTTGAGCTGGTCGCGCTGGTCGTCGCGGGCGCGCCGCCAGGTCAGCAGCTGGCGGGCGGCGAAGGCGACGGCGAAGGCCAGCAGCAGCAGCCAGATGGCGTCCTGGGTGAGCCCGAACCGGCCCGCCGGGTAGTCGATCACCCGCAGGCCGCCGTAGGCGTCGATCCGGACCCGGTGCCCGGTGAACGCGTCCCCGGCCACCGCGATCAGCAGGAACAGGTAGGCGGCGCAGGTCAGGCTGTAGGCCCACACCGCCCACCGCCACCGCCGCGAGTGCAGTCGGCCATCCGGGAACAGCAGGATGACCAGCAGGAACAGGGCCAGCGCCGGGGACCAGAGCTGGTACAGGACCAGCCCGGCCTCGCCGAGCGGCAGGCCGTGGCCGAGCCGGTAGACCAGCACCGACCAGGAGCCGGCCGCGGTGCTCAGCAGCAGCGCGGCCGAGATGCCCAGCAGCAGCCAGCCGCAGGGGTTGCGGGGCTGGCTGCGCGCGACCAGCACCCCGACGGCCGCCGACGGCAGCGCGATGAGCAGCGGCTGGACCGGGTAGCCGGGCTGGCGGGCCAGCACCCCCAGCGCGACCAGCAGCGCGGCCAGCAGCAGCAGGCCCGCGCCCACCGCGACGGCGGCGGTCGGGCGGCGCCAGCGCCGGACGGCCAGCGTGGTCACGTGCGGCTGCCCACGGCGGCGGCTGACCGGGCGGGCGCGGGCGGCCCGATGTCGGGCGGATGGCGGATCCCGAACACATCGCGGAGCGCGGTGGCGGCGGCCAGCTCGCCGCAGCGGCCGTGCACGCCGGGCAGCGGCGGGGTGGAGGACGAGCACAGGTACAGGCCGGGCACCGGGGTGCGGTAGGGGTTCCACCGCGGCACCGGGCGGGCGATGGTCTGCCACACCGTCTGCTGGCCGGCCGCGATGTCGCCGCCCACGTAGTTCGGGTTCGCGGCCTGCTCGGCGGCCGCCGTGCGGACAGCGCTGGCCAGGATCAGGTCCCGGAAGCCGGGCGCGAACCGCTCGATCTGGGCCGTGATGGCGGCGCTCATGTCGGCCTGCGAGCCGGCCGGCACGTGGCAGTAGGCCCACAGCGTGTGCTGGCCGGCCGGCGCCCGCGAGGGGTCGGCCACCGACGGCTGGACCACCAGCACGGTGGGCGAGCTGGGCAGCCGGCCGGCGGCCACCGCGTCCTCGGCGGCGGCCAGGCCCTCGTAGCTCCCGGCCACGTGCAGCGTCCCGGCCCGGCGGCTCGGCTCACTGGTCCAGGGCACCGGCCCGGACAGCGCGTAGTCCACCTTGCACACCCCGGCGCCGTAGCGGAATCGCTCCAGCGCCCGGCGGTACCGGTCCGGCAGCCGGTCGCCGGCGATGCCGATGAGGCCGCGCGGGGCCACGTCGAGGAGCACCGCGCGGGCGGGCGGCAGCTCGGCCAGGCTGGTCACCCACTGGCCGGTCTCGATCTCCCCGCCGCCCGCGCGGACGGCCTCGGCCATCGCGTCCACGATCCGGGCGCTGCCGCCCTCGGCCACCGGCCAGCCGACGCCGTGGGCCAGGGCCCCGAGCATGAGCGCGGTGGCCCCGGTGGGCGGCCGGGTCAGCGGCAGCATGGCGTGCGCGCCCAGGCCGGCGATCAGGGCCCTGGCCCCGGGCGTGCTCATCCGGCGGGCGATGGCGGCCGCCCCGCGCAGCGTGTTGCGGCCGAAAACCAGCAGGCCCGGCGGGCAGTGCGCGGGCGGCCGGCGCATGCTGGACAGCACGATCTGGGTCAGCGCGTCCCAGTCCCTGGCCAGCGGCCCCATCAGCCGCTGATACGCGGCGCCGTCGGCGCCCAGGCCCGCCGCGGTCTGCGCGACCGAGCGGGTCAGCACCGCGGCCGCGCCGCCGTCCAGCGGGTGCGCGAGCACCACCTCGGGCTCGGCGAACCGGACGCCGCGGGCGGCCAGGTCGAAGCGGCGGAAGAACGGGGAGGCCAGGGCCAGCGGGTGCGCGGCCGAGCAGACGTCGTGCCGGAAGCCGGGCAGCGTGAGCTCCTCGGTGCGGCAGCCGCCGCCCGGCGTGGGGGCGCCCTCGATGACCAGCACCCGCAGGCCGGCCGCGGTCAGCGTGACGGCGGCGGCCAGCCCGTTGGGGCCGCTGCCGACGATCACCGCGTCGGGGTTGCCCGCCATGCTCAGCGCCCCCGGGTCCGCAGGCTGGGCAGCAGGCTGCGGATCATGCAGTTGTGCCAGATCTGCCCGGCCTGGCGCCACTGCCGTCGCGGATCCACGCAGACCGACCTGGCCTGCACCGGGGCCGGCGGCGCGTCCAGGTAGCGGCCCAGCGAGGTGACGGTCTCGATCCAGAACTGGTCTTCCTTGCGGTGCCCGCCCAGGGCCATGGCCAGCTCGTACAGGGGGTCGTTGGCCCGCATGAGCACCTGGGCCTGGACCGTGGTCACCGGGCCGGGCGGCGCGCTGGCGGCGGAGAAGGTGATCCAGCCCGCGAACATGTGGCCCTGCGGGGTCATCAGCGTGAACGACTCCTCGTCCGCGTAGAGCACGAACACGCCGGTCGACAGCCGCACGCCGCCGCCCAGGCCGACGTCCAGCAGGGCCACGTCGCCGGGGCTGATCCCGGTCAGCGAGTTGTCGAACCGGCTGCCGGCGGGCCAGAACTCGCCGAAGTGCGCCTTCCAGGTGCCGATCGCCTGGCGGGGCGGGATGTCCGGGCCCACGTCCAGGCGGTAGGTCTTCTGCCACATCTGGCCGAAGCCCTGGACCGGGCCGGTCAGCCGCCGTCCCGCCACGTTGGTCCCGGCCCGGTCCGGCCCGGTCGACAGCCGGTGCACGTTCGGCGCCCAGCTGCCCGCGTCGCGCGGCGGCGCGGCCGCCCGCCGGCCCGGCCGGGCTGGCCGGGCTGG
>JBOHCO010000784.1:0-12587 GCA_050698895.1 Streptosporangiaceae bacterium | reverse complement strand
GCCCCGGCCAGGGCCCATTGCCCGGCTTGACCGGCGTTTGATTGAATGTCGCGGATGATCACCCTGGATCTGCCGCGCATCGCGCTGGGCTGCGGCAACTTCGGCGGGGTGGGCTCATCGCCGGCGTTCTTCGGCCAGGGCCTGAGCCAGGACCAGGCGCTCGAGCTGATGGACGCCGCCTGGCAGGCGGGCATCACCTGGTTCGACACCGCCGACGCCTACGGCGGCGGTCGCAGCGAGCAGGCCATCGGCCAGTGGATCCGCAGCCGCGGCGTCCGGCCGCGGCTGACCACCAAGACCTACAACCCGATGCGGGACGGGGCCGACCACGGCCTGCGGCCCGAGCGGATCGCCCGCCAGCTGCGGGCGAGCCTGGACCGGCTCGGGGTCGACGCGGCAGAGCTGTACCTGGCCCATGATTACGATCCCGGCGTGCCGCTGGGCGAGTCACTGGCGGCCTTCGCCGACGCGCAGGCCGCCGGCCTGATCGGGGCCTACGGGCTGAGCAACTTCGACGCCGTGCAGCTCGCCGCCGCGCTGGCGGCCGGGGGGCCGCGGGCCGTCCAGAACTCCCGCTCGCTGCTCGACCGCCAGGACGACCCGGAGCTGCTCCCGCTGTGTGCCGAGCGTCACGTCGCGTACCTGGCGTTCGGCCCGCTGGCCGGGGGCTGGCTGACCGGCAAGTACCGGCGCGGCGAGCCGTTCCCGGCGGGCTCGCGGATGACCCAGCGGCCCGAGCCCTACCGGCAGCTGGTCGCGGACGCGACGTTTGACGCGCTGGAGGGGCTGGCGGCAATCGCGCTCGGACGCGGTACGTCGGTGGCCGGGCTGGCGCTGGCCTGGCTGCTCGCCGACGACCGGGTGACCCAGGTCGTCATCGGCCCTGGCCGGCCAGAGCACCTGCGGCCCGTCGCCGAGGCGCTGGATCATCCGCTCTCGGGCGAGGAGCGAGCCGCGATCGAGGAGGTGCTTGGCTGATGCGAGTCCTGGTCCTGAGCCATCACGACGTGCTGGCCGCGCTGCCGGCGGCCGCCTGCGCCGAGGCGATGGCCGAGGTGCTCGCCGCGCGGGCGCGCGGCGAGGCGTACCTGCCGCTGCGGTCGGTGATGATGCCGCCCGGCGCGGCCGGGTTCATGGGGCTGATGCCCGGCTGGCGCGGAGCGCACGACGGCGGCGCCGCGGCGTTCGGCCTCAAGGCCGTGTGCATCATGCCGGGCAACCCGGCTCGCGGGCTCGACGCGCACCAGGGGATTGTCACGCTGTTCGACGGCCAGACCGGGCAGCCGACCGCGATCCTCGACGCCTCGGCGATCACCGAGCGGCGCACCGCGGCGGTGACCGCGGTCGCCACCGAGGCCCTGGCCCGGCGGGACGCGCGGGTGCTGGCCATCCTCGGGGCCGGCGTCCAGGCGCGGTCCCACCTGGAGGCGCTCGCGCCGGTCCGCGCGTTCGAGCAGGTGCGCATCTACTCGCCGACCCAGGCCCACGCCCGCCGGCTGGCCCAGGACGGCGCCGCGCTGGCCGGAGGCGCCGAGCTGACCGCGGCCGGCAGCGCGCAGGAGGCACTGGCCGGGGCCGACGTAGTGGTGACCGCCACCAGCTCGCGTGAGCCCGTGCTGCGCCGCGACTGGCTGGCCGCGGGCGCCCACGTCAACGCCGTCGGCGCGAGCAGCCCGCAGTCGCGCGAGCTGGACACCGCCACCGTGGTGGCCGGCGCGCTGTTCTGCGACAGCCGTGAGTCCCTGCGCAACGAGGCCGGCGAATTCCGGCTCGCGATCGCCGAGGGCCTGATCCCCGGCGAGGAGCACGTACGGGCCGAGCTGGGCGAGGTGCTCGCGGGCACGGCCGCCGGGCGAGGCGACGACGCCGAGCTCACCGTGTTCCGGTCGCTCGGCCTGGCCGTCGAGGACCTGGCAGCGGCGCAGCGCGCGGTTGCCGCGGCAGCGGAGCGGGGCCTAGGAACGGAGATCGAGCTGTGATCGAGCTGGCCGAGATCGAGGCGGCGCGGGACCGGATCGCCGGCGCCGCCGTGCGCACCCCGCTGGTGCGCCTGCACGTCGACGACGCCCCCGCGCAGATCTACCTCAAGCTGGAGAACCTCCAGCCCATCAACTCGTTCAAGATCCGCGGCGCGACCAATGCGATCATGTCCGCGCCCAGGGAAGCCTGGGCCGGCGGCCTGGTCACCGCGAGCGCCGGGAACATGGCGCAGGGTGTCGCGTGGGCGGCCCGCGAGCTGGGCGTCCCGGCCACGATCGTCGTGCCCGAGCACGCGCCCGAGGCCAAGCTCGCGGCCATCAGGCGGCTCGGCGGCCAGGTAAGCAAGGTGCCCTACGACGACTGGTGGAACGTCATCGTCACCAGCCGGGTTGACGGCGTCGACGGCCTGTTCGTGCACCCCGTCCAGGATCGCGGCGTGATGGCGGGCAACGGGACCATCGGCCTGGAGATCCTCGAGGACCTGCCGGACCCCGACGCCGTGGTGATCCCCTACGGCGGCGGCGGGCTGACCGTCGGCATCGCCAGCGCGCTGCGGGCGCTCCGGCCGGCCACGAAGATCATCACCGCCGAGCCGGCCACCGCCGCGGCGCTGGCCGCCGCGCTGCCGGCCGGCCAGCCCGTCGACGTCGACTACCAGCCCTCGTTCGTGGATGGCTCCGGCAGCCGCCGGGTGCTCGACAGCATGTGGCCGCTGGTCTCGCCGCTGGTCGACGAGGCGCTGGCCATCCCCGTCGACGACGTCGCCGCCGCGCTGCGCACGCTCGCCGAGCGGGTCCGGGTGATCGCCGAGGGCGCAGGCGCGCTGGCCCCGGCCGCCGCGCTGACCGGCCGCGCCGGGACCGGCAAGGTCGTGTGCGTGGTCTCCGGCGGCAACATCAACCTGACCAAGGTGGCGGAGATCCTGGGCGGCCCCGCCTAGACCCGGCCGGGTCACTCGCCTGGCGGCGAGTGGCCTGGCCGGCGCGGGTGATGGTGACTACGGGCGGCGGGTGTCGGCGAGGGCCTGGACGAGCCGGTCGACCTCGGCGGTCGTGTTGTAGTGGATGAAGCCCGATCCGCACGGACTTGTCGTCGTAGCCGAGCCGCTGGTACAGGTCGAGCGAGTACCACGAGTCGTGGGCCCAGACGCCGATCTGGGCGGCGGCCAGCCGCTCGGCGACGTCCGCCGCGGCCACGCCGTCGACGTTGACCAGGAACGTGGGCACCCGGCCGGTCATCCCCGGCAGCCCGTACACGGTGACCTCGTCGGGGATGCTGCTCAGGAACCGCTCGCCGAGCGCCCGCTCGTAGGGCGCGATCGCGGCGAGGCCGCCGATCGAGTCCAGGTAGTCGATGGTGGCGTTGAACCCGGCCCGCAGCTCGTAGGGCTGGGTGCCGGTCTCGAACCGCCGCCCGAGCGGGCTGCCCGCGCGGGGCGGGCCTTGTAGGGCCGCCAGCTCGATCACCTCGGCCCGCCCGTAGGCCAGGCCGAGGTGCGGACCGCAGAACTTGTACGACGAGCAGATCAGCACGTCGGCGCCGACCTCGCGGACGTTGATGGGCTCGTGCGCCGCGTAGTGCACGGCGTCGATCCAGGCCAGCGCCCCGGCCTCGTGGGCCAGCTCGCACACCCGGCGGGCGTCCACGATCGTGCCGACCGCGTTGGAGGCCCAGGCGAAGGCCACCACTCGGGTACGCGGGCCGAGCTTGGCCGCCAGGTCGGCGAGGTCGAGCGTGGTGTCGTCGTTCAGCTCGACGTGCCGGACGACCAGGTCCTTGTCGCGGGCCAGCTCGAGCCAGGGCGCTACGCCGCCGTCGTGGTCCAGCGAGGACACCAGGATCTCGTCGCCGGCGACGAGCTCCCGCCCGGCGGTGCGCGACAGGGTGAAGTCGAGCGACGTCATGTTCGGCCCGAAAATCACCTCGTGCGGATCGCAGCCGAGGAACCGGGCCGCCCTGGCCTCGGCGCCGGTCAGGATCTCGGCCACCCGGTGGCTGGTGGCGTAGACCGCGCCGAGGTTGGCGCTCGCCTCGCGCAGCGCACGGGCGATCGCGTCCCCGACCTCGTCGGGCACCTGCGAGCCGCCCGGTGCGTCCATGAACGCGAACCCCTGCTGGAGCGCGGAGAAGCGGGCCCGGACGGCCTCGATGTCCAGGCCTGTGGCGAGCATTTCGGTCATCAGCAAAGCTCCGTTCGCATACGTGTCCGACCAGATTCGATAACAATTGTGATCACAGCTGTCCGAGAATTACACCTCTTGCACTAGAGTGCCGGCAATGGTTTGCTTGGCCTACTAATTCGGCGGCTGGGAGGGCGCTTGAGCTGCTGCCGAGCGGGCTGCCTCACGTCTTTCGCGTGCCCTCGCCGCACCCCCCCCGCTGACTCCACCGCAATGACGCCCTAGGGGAAACGGAGACATACATGAAGGCACGCGTGATTACCGCTGCCGCCGCGCTAGGGGCGCTCGCGGTGGCCGGCTGCGGCAGCAGCGGGGGTGGCACCAGCAGCGCTGGCGGCACGGCCGCGAGCAAGTCGTGCGTCGCCTCGATCGGCTTCGAGGGCCCGATCACCGGCCCCGTCGCCGTGCTGGGCACCGAGCAGCTGCACTTCGCCGACCTGGCGCTGGCCATGGACAACAAGGCCAACAAGACGAAGATCTCGCTCGTGCAGGGCGACACCCAGCTTCAGCCATCGCAGGCCACCACGGTCACCCAGCAGTTCACCTCGAATAACAAGATCCTGGCCGTGGTCGGCCCGGCCGGCAGCCAGGAGGTCGAGGCCGTCGGACCGCTGATGGCTCGCGCCGGGCTGCCGTTCATCACCGGGTCGGCAACCGCGGCGGCGCTGACCACCGGCAAGTACCCGACGTTCTTCCGCGTCGTGTCGAAGGACAGCGTGCAGGGCCCGCAGGACGCCAACTACATCGTGAACACCCTGCACCCGAAGTCGCTGATGATCGTCGATGACCAGGAGGCCTACTCGACCGGCCTGGTCGCCGCGATGACGCCGGTGTTCAAGGCGGCCGGGATCAAGGTCGACCACGAGTCGGTCCCGCAGACCACGACCGACTTCTCCTCGCTGGTCAGCAAGGTCACGTCGAGCACCTCGGTGGTGGTCCTGCCCTGGCAGGTGGCCGCCAACGCCCAGCAGTTCGGCCGCGACCTGGCCCAGCAGCACAAGAAGGCGGTCATCTTCGGCACCGACGGCCTGTTCTCGCCGGGCACGTTCACCATCAACAACTCCTACGTCTCCTCGTTCGGCCCCGACATCACCGCGATCCCGGCCGACGCCTCGATCGCCGCGGCGGCGAAGGCCAAGTACGGGTCGTTCGGCACGTTCGGGCCCCCGGTGTTCGCCGCGACGCACGTGATCGACGAGGCGATCGCCTCGGTGTGCAAGGCCGGCCAGACGCCGAGCCGCAGCAACGTGCTGGCGGCGATCAAGAAGACCAGCGAGCCGACCTCGATCCTGGGCCAGGCGATCAGGTTCGACTCGCACGGCGACCTGGTCAACGGCAAGTTCTTCCTGTTCAAGATCAATTCGTCGGGCAAGTACCAGCTGATCCCGAGCTCGTGATCGGCTGACTGACTCCTCTTCAAGCGCTGCGGCGCGCGCCCTTACTGCTCCCCAGCGGGCACGCGCCGCGGCCACGGTGGGCGGGATTGCGGGCGCATGGCCTTCTTCTTTCAGGAACTGGTGAACGGGGTCTCTACCGGCGCCCTGTACTCGCTGGTGGCGCTCGGCTTCTCGATGGTCTACGGGGTGCTGAAGCTGCTCAACTTCGCGCACGGCGACCTGTACATGATCGGGGCGTTCACCGGCTACTTCGTGATCCAGTGGTTCGGCGGCCCGTCGGCGCTCGGCATCCCGGTCCCGCTCCTGCTGATCATCATGTTCGTGCTGGCCGCGGGCCTGGTCGGCGGCATGGGCGTGGCTATCGAGCGGTTCGCCTACCGGCCGCTGCGGGATGCGCCGCGGATCGCGCCGCTGATCACCGCGATCGGTATCTCGTTCTTCCTGGAGAACTCGGTCCTGCTGCTGTTCGGCGGGCAGACCAGGGTCTACAACACGCCGGAGGTCATCTCGCTGTCCAGCGGGATCACCATCGGGCCGGTCACCATCGACACGGTGCAGATCCTCGTGCTGGTCAGCGGCGCCGCCCTGATGGTCGGCCTGCGGCTGCTGGTGAACAACACCGGGCTCGGCCGGCAGATGCGGGCGGTGGCCGCCGACCGGGAGGCGGCCGAGATGCTCGGCATCAACGTCAACATGACGATCGCGGCGACCTTCTTCCTCGGCTCGGCGCTGGCCGGCGTCGCCGGGGTCATGGCCGGGCTCATGTTCAACCAGGTGACGAACCTGATCGGCTTCATCGTGGGGCTGAAGGCGTTCACTGCGGCGGTGGTCGGCGGGATCGGCTCGATTCCCGGCGCGATGCTGGGCGGCCTGCTGATCGGCATCGCCGAGTCGATGATCACCGGCTACGTCTCCTCGACCTACACCAACCTCATCGTGTTCGGGATCCTGATCGCCGTGATGCTGGCCAGGCCCAGCGGGCTGCTCGGCCGGGCGCAGCTCCAGAAGGTCTGAGGCGGACGTGAGCCAGGAACCGCAGCCCGGGCCGCTGGCCGGCCTCCCGCCCGCCTCCCCTTCCCCCTCCACCGGACCTCAGGTCGGGGCCGACGAGTGGGTGGCCAGGCAGGCCCAGCGCCGCGAGTACCTGCCCGGCTGGCGCGGCGACACGCAGCGGCTGGCCGACCGGGTCGGCTGGTGGCCGCGGCTGGGGGTGGCCGCCGCGGTCGCGGCCCTGCTGCCGCTGCTCGGCCTGGGCGGCTTCCAGCTTCAGGTCGGCATCAACGCGCTCCTGCTCGCGCTGCTGGCCGTCGGCCTCAACGTCACGGTCGGCTGGGCCGGCCTGCTGGACCTCGGCTACGTCGCGTTCTTCGGCTTCGGGGCCTACGGGTTCGCGCTGCTGTCCTCGGGCCAGATCGGCTCCAGCGGCATCCACCTGCCGGCCTACCTGTCGCTGCCGGCGGTGATCATCGGCGCCGCGATCCTCGGGCTGCTCGTCGGCCTGCCCTCGCGCCGGCTGATCGGCGACTACCTGGCGATCGTCACGCTGTTCTTCGGCGAGGCGTTCGTCGAGTTCACCAACAACGTGGCGCCGCACACCCTGGGCGGCCCCAACGGCATCGTCGGCATCGACCCGATCCACGGCCTCGGCGTCCAGCTCACCACCAACACGGGTTACTACTACCTGCTGCTGATCCTGCTGGTGCTGACCATGGCCGCGCTGCAGCTGCTCGACCGGTCGCGCACCGGGCGGGCCTGGCGGGCGGTGCGCGACGACCCGCTCGCCGCCGCGTCGATGACGATCCCGGTCAACCGGGTCAAGCT
Source organism: Streptosporangiaceae bacterium (assembly GCA_050698895.1). GTDB lineage: Bacteria > Actinomycetota > Actinomycetes > Streptosporangiales > Streptosporangiaceae > DASUBV01. The sequence continues at coordinate 5,209 of JBOHCO010000784.1, read as the reverse complement.
GATGGCCTTCGCCTTCGGCGCCATGGTCGCGGCGCTGGCCGGGACGGTGTTCGCGGCCCAGCAGATCGGCGTATTCCCGCCGGACTTCAACACCGCCTACCTGATCCTGATCTACGCCGGGCTGATCCTCGGCGGCGCGGGCACATCCCCGGCGCGGTGCTCGGCGGGCTGGCCGTGGTGATCATCCTGGACGGCCTGCTGCGCAGCCCCACCGAGGCCGGCTACATCTTCTACGGCCTGATCCTGGTCTCGCTGCTGGTCAAGGTCCGGCCGTGGCGCAAGCTCGGCGCGGTGCTCGCGGCGACGATCGCGCTCGGCTTCGCCGCGCACGCCATCACCGGCGCCATCTCGGCCAGCGCGGTGGCCGGCGGGCCGCAGTCCGGCGGCTGGATCGGCACCGCGGTCCGCGACTGGGTCATCGTGCCCGCCAACCCGCAGACCGCGGGCAACATCGGGTTCGTGCTGGTCGTGTGCCTGCTGATCGCGCTGGTGCAGCTGCGCGGCCGGTGGCGCACGGCGCTGCTGGTGCCGGCGATCTACCTGGCCGCCTGCGTCTGGGAGGCCCGGCTGGCCGCCGAGCCCTCGATCACCCGCCAGATCCTGATCGGCGCGATCCTCGTGGTGATGATGAACTCCCGGCCGCAGGGTCTGCTCGGAGCGCGCCGGGTGGAGGTGATCACGTGAGCGCCGAGCCCGATCCCCGGCCTGAGCCCGATCCCCGGCCCGAGGCCGAGCTCCGGCCCGAGGCCGAGCTCCGGCCCGAGGCCGAGGCCGGCCACCAGGACATCCTCGCGCTGGACCGCCTCTCGCTGTCGTTCGGCGGCCTCCGCGCGCTCTCGGAGCTGGAGCTGCACGTCGGCGACCGGGAGGTCGTCAGCGTGATCGGGCCCAACGGGGCCGGCAAGACGACCGTCTTCAACGTGATCACCGGCGTGTACCGGCCCGGCTCCGGCGACATCAGGTTCGCCGGGCAGTCAATCGCCGGGCGCGCACCTCACGTAATCGCCACGCTGGGCATCGCCCGCACGTTCCAGAGCCTGCGGCTGTTCCCGAACATGTCCGTGCTGGAGAACGTGATGGCCGCGACCTACGGCGGCACCAGGGCGACGCCGGTCGAGTCGGTGCTGCGGCTGCCCAGGGCGCGGCGCGAGGAGCGCGAGGTGCGGGCGCTGGCCCACGAGGTGCTGTCGTTCTTCGGGCAGCGGCTGGCCGGGTAGCACGACATGCACGTGGTCGCGGGCTGCTCGGACCGGGTCATCGCGCTCGACCACGGCGTCAAGATCGCGGAGGGCGGCTTCGACCAGGTGGCCGGCCACCCCTCGGTCGTCGAGGCTTACCTGGGCCGCGACCCCGAGTCGCTGGCGGAGGCGGAGTGAGCGAGCAGAGGGGCGCCGGCGCGGCACCGCCTCCCGACGCCGTGACCGGCGGGCTGCTGAGCCTGGAGGACGTCACCACCTACTACGGGCAGATGCGGATCCTGGAGGGGATCGCGCTGCGCGTCGGCAAGGGCGAGCTGGTCTGCCTGCTGGGCGGGAACGCGTCGGGCAAGTCGACGACGCTCAAGACGATCCTGGGCCTGGTGCGGCCGCGCTCGGGCCGGGTGCGGCTGGGCGGCGAGGACGTGACGGGCTGGCCGGTGCCGCAGCGGATCGCCCGCGGCATCGCGATCGTGCCCGAGAACCGGCGCCTGTTCAGCCAGCTGACCGTCCGGGAGAACCTGGAGCTCGGCGCGGTGCTGCGCCGCGGCGAGTCGCTCGCCGAGGACTTCGACCGCGTGCACGCGCTGTTCCCGCGGCTGCTGGAGCGGCGCCAGCAGCTGGCGGGCACGCTGTCGGGCGGCGAGCAGCAGATGGTCGCGATGGGCCGGGCGCTGATGTCCCGGCCGCGGCTGCTGCTGATGGACGAGCCGTCGATGGGCCTGTCGCCCGCGCTGGTGCAGCAGAACTTCCAGATCATCAAGGGCATCCATGAGTCGGGGATCGCGGTGCTGATGGTCGAGCAGAACGCCGCGATGGCGCTGTCCATCGCCGACCGCGGCTACGTCCTGCCGCCCGGGGAGATCGTGCTGGAGGGCCCGGCGGCCGAGCTGCTGCGCAGCGAGGACCTCAAGCGCGCCTACCTGCGCCGCTGAGGCGCCGCCCGCCGTAATTGGCGTTGACCTCAAGGGTGCTTGAACTCGTAAGCTGCCAGGCATGCGCCCCCTGATCGCCTCCGACCCCATGCCCGCCCTGGACGGACTGTGGGCGCCGCAGCGCCGCACGCTGACCACCGGCCTGGTCCTGACGATCACCTTCATCGCCTCCGAGGCGCTGGCGGTGGTTACCGTCATGCCGGTCGTCGCCCGCGACCTGGGCGGCCTGGACCTGTACGGGTGGGTGTTCAGCGCGTTCATGCTGGGCAGCGTGGTCGGCATCGTGGTGGCCGGGCGGCAGGCTGACCGGCACGGCCCGGCGGTGCCCTACGTGGGCGGCCTGGTGCTGTTCGCGGCCGGCCTGCTGGTGGCCGGGCTGGCCCCGGCCATGCCGGTGCTGGTGGCCGGGCGGGCGCTCCAGGGCCTGGGGGCCGGCGCGGTGCCCGCGGTCGCCTACGTGGCCATCGGCCGCTGCCTGCCCGACCGGCTGCGGCCCCGCATGATGGCCGTGCTGTCCACCGCCTGGGTCGCGCCCGGCCTGGCCGGCCCGGCGGCCAGCGCCGCGGTCGCGCACCTGTTTGGCTGGCGGTGGGTCTTCCTGGGCCTGGTGCCGGTCGTCGTGGTCACCGGCGTCCTGGCCATCCCGGCCCTGATCCGGCTGGGCCGCCCGCCGCAGCGGGCGTCCGGCGAGCCGCGCGGCGCCGAGCACCGGGTCATTGACGGGCTGGGCGCGGCCGCCGGGGCGGCGCTGCTGCTGGCCGGGCTGACCGAGGTGTCCAGCTCGGGTGCCGGGCCGCTGCTGGCCGCGGGGCTGATCGTCGCGGGGGCGGCGCTCGGGCTGAGCGTGCTGCGGCGGCTGCTCCCGGCCGGGACCATCCGCGCCCGGCCCGGCCTGCCGGCCACGATCCTCAGCCGCGGCCTGCTCACCTTCGCGTTCTTCGGCGCGGACGCCTACGTGACGCTGACCCTCACCACGGTCCGCCACCACAGCCCGGCGCTGGCCGGAATCGCCGTCACCGGCTCCACGCTGGGCTGGACGGCCGGCGCGTGGGTGCAGGCCCGGATGAGCGAGCGCTGGCCGGGCCGGCGGCTGGTGCGGACCGGCCTGTCGATCGTGCTGGCGGGGATCGCCGTGATGGCCCTGGTGCTGCTGCCGACGGTGCCGGTGGCGGTGGGCATTGCCGCCTGGACCGTGGCCGGCTTCGGCATGGGCCTGGCCTACGCGCCGATCTCCCTGATGATGCTGCGCGAGGCCCCGCCCGGCCGGGAGGGCTGGGCGTCGGCATCGCTGAACCTGACTGACGTGCTCGGCACCGCGGTGGGCATCGGCGTGGGCGGCGCGGCCGTGGCCGCGACGGTCCGCGGCGGCCAGTCGGTGACGCTGGGCGTCGCCGTGGCCTTCGCCGCCGCCACGGTGGTCGGGCTGGTCGGCCTGGCCGTCACCCGGCGGCTGCCGGGCGGCCGGCTCAAGACCGCGACGCCCGCCGCTGATAACAGCAAGAAGCCCACCGCTGATAACAGCAAGAAGCGAAGCTCCGCTCTGATAACAGCAAGAAGCGTCCGGCGCAATAAGCGGGCCGCCCAGGTCGGCGTGGCTGAGTCGGCCGCTGTCGAGTCGGCCGCTGTCGAGTCGGCCGCCGTCGGGGAGTCAGCCGCCGTCGGGTCCGGCGGGGGTGGCGGCGGCCAGGCCGAGTGACCGCATGGCCTTGCGGTAGGCCACGGCCACGGCGTCGAACTTGAGGTGCAGCTCGGCGGCCAGGTCGAACGGGACGCGCTCGGGCCGCTGGGACTCCACGACCACCTGGTCCTGGCCGAAGATCGTGTCCTCGAACTCCTGGATGACCTGGTCGGGCTGGTCCAGGTTGTAGTTCCGGCCGATCATGACATATCCGGTGCAGCGGTCCGCGGACTCCGGCTGCGAGGCGAAGAAGTACACCATGCCGCGCTCGCCGCCCCAGCCCAGGCGCAGCGCGATGGTGTAGGGCAGGTGCAGCTCGTAGCGGCTGCGCCGCTCGGGCGGGCCGGCCTGCTCGTTGCCGAACACGGGGAACTCCTCGCTGTTCTCCGCCTCGGGCCGGACGACTGAGTAGTGCAGCACATGGCCCTCAGTGCGCACCTCGTGCCGGGGCACCGCTGGCCGCGACGGGTCGCCCAGCAGGCCGGGGTGCACCCAGGGGAAGTGCCCGAAGTCGGTGAAGTTCTCCACCTGGCGGCCGGCGTCGCACTGCCACCGGTACGGGCCCGCGGGGACCACGGCCCAGTCGCCGTCCTCCAGCTCGGGCACCTCGGGCAGCGGCCAGCGGGGCGGCTCCAGCGCGACCCAGATCAGCCCGTACCGCTCCCGGGCCTCGTAGGCCGCCACCCGGGCCTTGGCCGGCACCCGGCTGGGGTCCTCGAGCTGAGGGATGGCCACGCACCGCCCGTCGGCGCCGTAGCGCCAGCCGTGGTAGGCGCAGACCAGCTCGGGCCCGTCCACCCAGCCCAGCGACAGCGCCGTGCCGCGGTGCACGCACAGGTCCGACAGCGCCCGCGGGGCGCCGCCGGGGCCGCGCCACAGGACCAGCGGCTCGCCGAGCAGGTCGGCGTGCATCGGCCGGTCGGTGAGGGCGGCGGCGAAGGCCACCGGATGCCAGCACGCCCGCAGCGCCCTGGTGTCAGCGAAGGCGGCGGGCCGGTCTGAAGTGCCCATAGCTGATTATGCGGCGTTAAGGATCCGTCAAGATCGGTCAGGGCCGCGTTAGGAACTCGTATAGATCGGCCGCATCCCCGTCAATCCGCGGTGAACTGATGGCGGAGATGGACGGTGATGGAGCAGACCTCAGCATCCAGCGCGTCAGGGACCCGGCGACGGGGCCTGGCCGCGCCGCTGGCCCTTCCGGCCGGCTTCGGGGCGCTGCTGGTGGTCGGCGCGATCGCGGCCGGGACGGACGGCGGCCTGCCGGCCGGCTGGGTACTCGGGCTGGCCGCGGCGATCGTGCTGGCCGGCTCGGCGGTCTCGGAGCCCGCGGTGGCGCCGGTGCTCGGGGTGATCGGCTGGCTGACGGTGGCCGGCTTCTCCCGTGCTCCCTACGCCCAGCT
>JBOHCO010000783.1:0-3650 GCA_050698895.1 Streptosporangiaceae bacterium | reverse complement strand
CGGATGCACGACCTGCGCGAGCTGATCATGCACGTGATCACGGAGACGGCGTGCCACGCCGGCCACCTGGACGCGGTCCGCGAGTTGATCGACGGCGAGACCTGGCTCAGGATCTGACCCGGCTCATGCGACGGTCTTATGTGAGAGTCGCACCTCATGTGACAGCCTCATGTGACGGCGGGGAGATAGTCGGCGACGAGCGCCGCACGGGCATCGACGGGGCCGGGCGGCACGTGGATGAGCTCGAAGTCGTGCTCCCGGTAGACGGCCTCGTGCAGCCGCTCAAAGGCCAGTGACTCCTCGTAGCTGATCCGCCGGGCCGCGGTCGGCTCGATGAACCCGATTGGCCGGACGAAGAACACCATGCGCTGAAATATCTGTTGTTTCCTCAATCTCTTGATCTCCGCGGCCAGGAGTGGCGTGACCGGCTGGCCCAGGTACCGGGCCAGGGCCAGCGTGCACAGCGGGGAACGGTCGTGGATCTGCGGGTCGCCGGCGGCCTCGAGCTGCCGGGTCCGCTGCAGCTCGACGATCCGGTCGGCGAACTCGGGCCTGGTCCAGGGCTCGTCAATGCCGCGGGCCTGCTCGGCCGCGATCACGTCGGTCGCCGCCTCGGGCACGACGGCGTAGCCCTGGTCACGCAGGGCGGCCAGGATCGACGTCTTACCGCAGCCGGGTGCCCCGGTCATGATGAATCGCCGCACTTTCTGGCCTTTCGGGGGAATCGATGGCGTGCCGCGGGCGAAACCGTCCTGCCGGGCCCCGGCCGGGTGAGCACGCCCGGTAACTTGGGCCTCATGAGGCTGAAACTCGCTGGACGGCGCTGAGATGCACGCCGTCGGACTGGTCCTGCATCCGCAGCGGGACTCCGAGAGTGCCGTGAACGCGGTCCTGGACTGGGCCGCGCAGCGCAACACCCAGATCCTCGGCATCAACGACGAGATCGTGCGGCTGCACTGTAGCGCGATCGCGGTCACGCCCGAGGAACTGGGCCGTCGCTCGGACCTGGTGGTCAGCCTGGGCGGGGACGGGACGATGCTGCGGGCCATGCGGCTGGCCGACCGGCAGCGGGCCCCGGTGCTCGGGGTCAACCTGGGCAAGCTGGGCTTCCTGGCCGAGGTGGACGTGCCGGACCTGCCGGGCGCGCTGTCGGCCATCGACGGCAAGGAGTTCACCATCGAGCCGCGGCTGGCGGTGGACGCGGTCATCGGGGACCAGACCGTCACGGCGTTCAACGACATCGCCGTCGTCCGGTTCCCCGGCCAGGCCAGCGCTCAGGTGGCGGTCCGGGTGGCCGGTCACCCGTTCGTGAGTTATGCGGCGGACGCGGTGGTGGTGGCCACCCCGACGGGCTCCACCGCGTACAGCTTCTCGGCGGGCGGGCCGATCGTCAGCCCGGCGGTCGAGGCGCTGGTGGTGACGCCGGCCGCGCCGCACTCGGCCTACAACCGCGGGCTGGTGCTGTCGGTGACCGACAGCCTGATGCTGGAGATCCTGCCGCCCAGCGGCCGGCTGGCGGTCGAGGTGGACGGCCAGGTCGCGGCGCACGTCGGGCCGGGTGACCTGATCGAGCTTCAGCCCCGGCCGGGGGCGGCGCGGGTGGTCCGCCTGGGCATGACTACGTTCTATGAGCGCGCCCGGCGCAAGCTGCGCCTGACCGACTCAGCGGAGATCCCGCTCAGCACGGCCGCTACGCCCGGTAGTTCACTAGACGCCCTGGACAGGAGCTGAGATGTCTGACGACGAGGACTACGACCCGGACGACTACGACGAGTTCCAGGACGAGGGGAGCCTGGACGCGTCGGACACGCTGGAGGGGAAGCCCGGCGACGACCCGCTCGACGCGGGCATCCTCCCGGCTGACAAGTGGTCGGCCGGGATGCGATTCGGGTCCACGGCCGCCGAGGAGGAGGAAGGCGAGTCCCTCGATCAGCTGCTGTCGGAGGAGGAGCCGGACGTCTTGGCCAAGCTGGACAAAGAGGACGAGGACGACGAGAGCGAGCCGGACGACGACGAGGACGCGGCGGACGAGGACCTCGACGGGCTGCTCCTGGACGACGGCCCGGACCCGCGGTCGGGCCGGCTGGTCGCCGAGGATGAGGGCGCGCACTCGGTCACTGAGCCCGACCTGGTCGCCCGGGACGCCGGGATCGACGGCGGTGCCGCGTCGGCCGAGGAAGCCGCGGTGCACACGGTGGACGACGACGACACCGACATCAGGTCCGGCGACTGAACGCTGGCGGCTGAGCGCTAATGACATTTCGGCGCATCAGCCGGCAATTACTCGGCCGAGAGCCCCAGCTTCTCGGGATGCGAGCGACGGTAATGATCGGTGAGAACCTGGCTCGCCTTTCCGGGCTGATGCGCCATAGTCCGCTGGCAAACCTGGCAGCGGACGACGGGAAGGTGCGTAACAGTGACGGGGAAGCGACGGGAAGAGGGTGAGTTTTTCATCAAGTCCCATGATGCAGGGCAGCCGGCCACGCCGGCATCGGCTGTCGGAGTTATTAGCTTATCCCGTCAGGCGGCCGCGCGCGACTATCCGCGGCGAACGCGCAGACCATCGAATGCGATCGCGCACACCGCGTCGGCCAGGTCATCGCGGTTACTGTCGCGGCCCGTAGTGCCTCGCCCCGGCCGGTACCACTCCGATACCGAGTTGACCATGCCGAACAGCAGTCGCGCGGTAATCGCCGGGTCGATATCGGGGCGGATGTCACCATCGACGGCGGCCTCCTTGACCAGGTCGGCAATGATCTGGTCAAACTCTCTCCGGCGGCCGAGCGCGTGGCGTTCTGTCGCGGTATTGCCGCGGGCGCGCAGCAGCAGCGTCACATAAGGCAGGCGGTCAGCCAGCACCCGCACGCTGGCCCGGACCAGGAACTCCAGCCGGCCGATGGCGGGCTCGGGAATTCTCTGGGCCTGGCCGGCCACCGAGAACAGCCCGTCCAGGGCCCGGTCCAGGGCCAGGGCGAGCAGGTCTTCCTTGCTGTCCACATGGTGGTAGATGGACGACTTGGCGATGCCGAGCCGCCGGGACAGGTCCTCCATGCTGGTGCCGTCATAGCCCCGCTCGTTGAACACGGCCACGGCCACGGCCAGCAGCGACTCACGGTCATAGCCAGGCCGCCCGCGCCGCCGGCCCCTCGCGCTGGCCGCACTCGCCCCACTGGCCGCGCTCGCCGCGCTCGCCGCCTTGCCATCCGCCATCGGAGCAGGTTAGCATACCGAACGATCGGTTTGTAAATGCTCTCGCTGGAGAGGAGGGGCTCCGTGACTGAGGTTCCCGTGACCGTGGCCAGCAGCGACACTGCGCCCAGCGACACGGCCAGCAGCGACACGGCCAGCAGCGACACGGCCAGCAGCGATACTGAGCCGCTGGAGCGTCACTTCGACGAGACCGTGGCCCACGACCGCCGGATCGAGCCGCGGGACTGGATGCCCGACGGCTACCGCAAGACGATGATCAGGCAGATCGCGCAGCACGCGCACTCGGAGATCATCGGCATGCAGCCCGAAGGCCGCTGGGTGACCCGCGCCCCGTCCTTGCGCCGCAAGGCCATCCTGCTGGCCAAGGTGCAGGACGAGGCCGGTCACGGCATGTACCTGTACTCGGCGGCCGAGACCCTCGGCGCCGACCGGGCCGACCT
>JBOHCO010000782.1:0-6701 GCA_050698895.1 Streptosporangiaceae bacterium | reverse complement strand
TCACAGCGCGTGGCCCGGGCCGAACGCGAGGGCCTGGTGCGCCGGGAGCGGTCACCCGCCGACGGGCGGCTCAGCTACGTCACCCTCACCGCCGCCGGACACGCGCTGATCGAGCGCAGCGTCGATGAACTGCTGCGCCACGAGGAGGCCCTGCTGTCCGGCCTCGCGGCCGCCCAGCGCGAGGACCTGGCCGCGCTGCTGCGAGTCCTGCTCGGAAGCCTCGGAAGCCTCGGAAGCCTCGGAAGCCTCGGCAGCCTCGGCGGCCTTGGCGGCGCCGAAAATACTCAAGGTGACAGATCGAATCCATTTAGTGAGCAAGAGTCTTGACCGTCCTGTCCGCGTGAGTCACTATCAGTAGTGAAACGATCACATTTAGTAGATTCTCTCCCGAATGGGGCCCGGCATGGAATTCGGGCTGATCGCCGCGGCGGGCTGGGGCATATCCTCCGTTGCCGCCACCTACTCGGCCCGGCGGATGGGTACGCTCGCGGCCCTGCTGGCCAGCCAGGCCACCGGAGCGATGGTGCTGGCCGCCGTGCTGGCCGCCATGCGTCCCCATCTGCCGGCGCTGTCTGGCATGACCGTACTGGGCCTGGCCGGGGCCGGCTTCCTCAGCCTGGTCGGCTGGCTGACCTACTACCGGGCCCTGGAGTTCGGGCCGGTCGGGATCGTCAGCGGGACCGCCGCCACCTATGGCGGCGTCACCGCATTGCTGGCCCTGGTGGTCCTCGGCGAACCGCTCGGCCGGTACGGCAGCATCGGCGGCGCGCTGGCCATAGCGGGCGTCGCCGCGGCGGCCACCCAGACCACCGGCCCCCAGGCCGCCACCTGGCTGCAGGCCGCCATGAGCAGCAGCCGGGTACCGGGACCGCCCGGGCTGACCTGGCAGGCCCCGGTCCACCGCAGGCCCTGGCCCGGTCTGCTGCTCGCGCTCGCCTCGGCGGCTACCTACGAGACAGGCGCGTTCTGGCTCGGCATGTACGCGGAGGCCGCGGGCTGGCTGGTCGCCGCGCTCATGGTCTACATCATCTCCGTCACCGTGCTGCTGGCCGCCCTGATCTGCAAGCGGAAGCGCCCGCGGGCCGGGCGGGCCGCGATCGCGTGGGCGGTCGCCGCCGGGCTCACCGAGGCCATGGCGCTGGTCGCGTTCGCCCGCGGCGGTCAGGTGGGCCAGGTCGCGATCACCGCCACGGTCTCCAGCACCTACCCAGTGATCCCGCTGGGCGTCAGCCTGGTGCTGTTCCGCGAGCGGCTCAGCGCGTTCCAGGTGCTCGGTATGTGCGTCGCCGTCACCGGCCTGACCCTGGTCAGCATGTCGGCTCCGCTGGCCTAGCTCCCCGCCGGTCAGGTTCTGCGAGCACGGCGTGTCTTACGGGTATGGACATCGCTTACGTTGTGATCACGATCGTGGTGGCGCTCGCGAACAGCTACGCCGCCGCCTTGAACTTCGCCGGGGCGGAGTCTGTCAAGGTCGTCGCCGACGAGGTGCGGGTATCGCAGAAGTGGATGATTCCGTTCGGGGTTCTGCTGGCCTGCGGGGCGGTCGGGTTGCTGGCCGGGTTCGCCGTGCCGGTGCTCGGTACGGCCGCCGCGATTGGCCTGGTCCTCTATTTCTGCTGCGCACTGAGCGCGCACCTCCGGGTGCGCGACCCCAAGGTCGCCGGTGCGGTCAGCTTCCTGGTGATGGCCGTCGCCGCCCTTCTCGTGGGCCTTGGGTACCACAACCACTGGTGATGGCGTCCCCACTCCACGGGGGCCGCCATCCCTATTCGGTCACGGCCGCTGGAGCGGCTTGCGCAGGGACTGGAGGGGCACGCTGACGATGGAGGAGCGTGAGTGGCTGACGGAGCGCTTTCAGCAGCATCGTTCGCATTTGCGTGGGGTCGCCTACCGGATGCTGGGGTCGGTGAGCGAAGCCGACGACGCCCTCCAGGAGGCATGGCTCCGGATCCGCGACCAGGATCCGCGCGGCGTCGAGAACATGCAGGCCTGGCTGACCACCGTTGTCGGGCGTGTGTGCCTGAACATGTTGCGGGCCCGGCGAGCACGGCGCGAACAGCTCTCGGACGTCTACGTGCCTGACCCCGTCGTCAGCCTCGAGGGCAGCGTCGACCCCGAGGAGGAGGCGCTGGTTGCCGACTCAGTCGGGCTTGCGCTGCTCGTGGTGCTTGATGCGCTCAGTCCCGCCGAGCGGCTGGCGTTCGTGCTGCACGACGTTTTCGGCGTGCCGTTTACCGACATCGCGGCTGTCCTGCATCGTTCCGAAGCCGCCGCGCAGCAGCTCGCCAGCCGAGCACGGCGACGCGTGCGCGGGTCGCCCAGGCCGGACCTGGACCTCGCGCGACAGCGCGAGGCCGTCGGCGCGTTCTTCGCCGCCTCGCGCGATGGCGACTTCGGCGCCTTGGCCGCGGTGCTCGATCCCGATGTCGAACTGCGGATCGACGGCGGCGTGCTGCGCGCGGAAGCCTCGCTGGTCCTTCGCGGCGCGGAGGCCGTAGCGGCCTACTCCTCCACCTACTCCGAGCTCGCCCCGTTCGTCAGGCCAGCGCTCGTCAACGGTGCCGCAGGAGCAGTGGTAGCGCCCGCCGGACGAGTGTTCTCCGTGATGGCGTTCACCGTCACCAACGGAAAGATCACCCAAATCGCCGCCCTCGCAGATCCAGAGCGCCTCGGACAGCTCAACCTCGCCATCCCGCCGCCCGGGAATAACGGCGGTGAAGACTAGCGCGAGGTGTCAGCCCTTGGGCCCGACCTGCCAGCGTCCGCGGCTCCACAATGACGCACTGCACGCCGCCATCATCCGCATTAAGTACGAAGTCGACGAAACCTGCCGCGACCATCTGTACCATCAACGTCGCCGTGACCCGCTGACCAGCATGCCGCCTCACGCCACGCCGGACCATACGCGAACCGATCTGTATCCGCGTGGTGCTCTCGCGGTAGACGGTGGCCTGCGTTCAGATCAGGTCACTACGACCGCGGACCCGGAGCAGAATTCGGAGGTGGCCGTCGCCGTCATGGAGATCTTGAGTGGCGGCTACCAGGTGTACCGCAGCGGTGGGGTGCGGTTATGGTGACCGCTGTGGAGCGGTCTGCGGTGACCGGCGCGGCGGGAAGCATGCACGGCTTTCCAGCCGTGCTGACCAGTTTCGTGGGCCGGGCCGGGGTGGTGGACGAGATCGCCGGCCATCTGGGTCAGTACCGGCTGGTGACGGTGACCGGGCCCGGGGGCGCCGGGAAGACGCGGCTGGCCGGCGAGGTGGCCAGACAGGCGGCCGGCCGGTTCGCTGACGGGGTGTGGCTGGCGGAGCTTGCGGCAGTCCGCAATCCGGGTCAGGTGACGGCCGCGGTGGCGGCGGCGCTGGGCATCCGTGACCTGCCGTCGGTGGCGGCGGCGGACGCGCTGGCGGGCGCGCTGGCCCGGCGGCAGCTGCTGGTGGTGCTGGACAACTGCGAGCAGGTGATCGGCGCCGCCGCGGAGCTGTGCGGCAGGCTGCTGCTCGGTGCCGATGAGGTGCGGCTGCTGGCCACGAGCCGGGAACCGCTGCGGATCGCCGGGGAAGCGCGGTACCGGCTGGGTCCGCTGACGCTGCCCGAACCCGGTGATCCGGCCGCAGCGGCGGGCTGCGAGGCGGTGACGTTGTTCGCAGACCGGGCCACGCGGGCGGATCCTGGTTTCGCGCTGGACGAGTCGACCCGGGCGACGGTGGCCCGGCTGGTGACGCGGCTGGACGGGATGCCGCTCGCGATCGAGCTGGCCGCAGCGCGGGTGGACGCGCTCGGCGTGGCGCAGCTGCTGGATCGGATCGACGACCGGTTCGAGCTGCTGACCGACGGTGACCGGCTGGCCGAGCAGCGGCAGCGGTCGCTGGCAGCCACGGTGCACTGGAGTTACATGCTGCTCGACGACTTCGATCGGCGGGTGTTCCGCGCAGTGTCAGCGTTCCCGGGACCGTTCACCCTGGAGGGAGCCGAGGCGGTGGCGGGGGATGGCGCCGGGCGGGCCGTACTGCGGCTGACGGACTGCTCGCTGCTGGTCCCGCCGCGTGTGGGCCCGGACGGCCGGACCCGGTACGCGATGCTGGAGACGCTACGCGGCTACGCGGCCGGGCTGCTTGCCGAGGCTGGCGACGACGGCGAGGTCACGGCCGCGCTGGCCGCTTACGCGGCGACGCTGGCTGCGGAGGCTTCTCATGGGCTGCAGACCGGCGCCACGGAGATGGCCAGTCTGCGGCATCTTGACGCCGAGGATGCCACCGTGAGCCGCGCACTGGCCTGGGCCATAGACCACGACCCCGGTACGGCGCTTCGGCTCGCGCTCACCCTGGAGCCCTGGTGGCAGATCCGCGGCCGACTGGCCGGTAATGTACGGCTGCTCGCCGGGGCCGCGGAATACGCCGAGCCTGGCAGCGACGAGTGGTGCCTCGCGCGCGTGTGCCTCGGCCAGGCCGCTGTTCAGTCGGGCGACTCGGCCGCGGCGCTGGCACATTTCACCGCGGTCCGCGACGCGCTCGAGGATGCTGTGCGGCCCGCATCGCCGGTGCGGCCTGTGATCCTGTCGATCTGCCTGGATGGCAGGTCAGGGACGTTGTCAACGATGGACCGGGTCGCCGAAGCGGCGGGTGACGGACGCCGGGCGCTGGACCTGGCCCGCCAGACCGGCCAGCCGGGACTGGAGGCGCTGGCCCTGGCCTGTCTCAGCGTCGCCACCTGGCGCGGTGGCGACCGGGATGGCGCTTTCCGGCTCGCCCGCCAGGCGCAGCAACTCCCGGGCGACGTCTCCGGCGCACTGCAGCGGGTACTTAGCCAGCTCATCACGATGGTCCTGGCCGAGGCCGGCGACGTGGCTGCCGCGGAGCAGGCCTGCGCGGCGGGGCTGGCCTGGTGCCGGGAGGCAGGTGACCTGACGAGCTTGGCCGGCCAGCTGTGGAACAGGGTGATCCTGGACCTGAGGGCGCACCGCACCGCCGACGCAGCGGCGCACCTGCGCGAGCTACTCGAGATCGCCACGCAGACCGGGGTGCGGCCCGCGCTGCTCGCTGGCCTGGATTGCTGCGGCCACCTGTGCGCCGCCACTGGCCGCCACGCCGAGGCGGTCACGGTGTAGGCAGCGATGTCCGCGCTCGACGGGCCCGGGCCGCTGCTGTTCCCTCAGTTGAACGCGGGCCGCCGGGACAAGCTGCTCCGGGCAGCCCGGGAGCTGCTCGGGGAGGCAGGGACACGGACGGCCGAGCAGCGGGGTGCGGCCATGAGCCCCGCCACCGCCGCCCAGTACGCCCTCATGCTCGCCGCAGCTGAGGCGCAGCCGTCCGCTGCGGCTGGCTCGGCTGCGGTGCCGGACCTGGCCAGGCTCAGCCCCCGGGAACGTGAACTGGTGACGCTGGTCGCGCAGGGCCGCACCAACGCGCAGATCGCCGCCCAGCTGTACATCACGGTGCGCACGGTGAGTTCCCACCTGGACCGGATCCGGGACAAGACCGGCTGTCGGCGCCGCGCCGACCTCACCCGGCTCGCCCTGAACGCCGGCCTGGTCTGAACCGCCGGCCGCTGGCCGCTGGCCCCCCCGGGGCCACATCGCGCCGTGTGGGTCATTAAACCCCTGCCGCGGACAGAGTCAGGCGCGCGAACCTGATGGCGGCGAGACAAGGAGAACTCCGGTGATGACACATCAGGCCAGCCGGGACAACGCCCTCCGGCTGGTGCGCCATCGGCCTCCGGTCCCCAAACGCCGGGACGATCCGGTGATGGGCATCGCTTCGCCGGCTTATAAGCCATACCAGCCTATAAATGATATCAGTTTTAACGGCGAGGAGGACGTCATGGAGGCTTCACACGGACATCCATTTCTCAGGCCAGGGCGCATGAACACGTACACGGCGTACAGCATCGGCTTCTTCGCCGCGTGGGCGGTGCTCTTGGCCATCTGCGCGGCCACTGTCTCCAGCAAGACCATGGGCTATATCTTCGCGATCTCCGGCGGATCGGTCATCGGGTGGACATCGGCCACGATCGCGCGTGTCGTCTACCCTCCCCCCAAGAAGCCCCCAAGAAGCGCCGGGCGGCCAGCCCGACGTCTTTCTTCCAGGGTTTCCGGGAGAACTGAAAGCGCCTGGTTCACCGCGCAGCTACACGGAAGCTCCGGTATGGGGTCCAGCCCCCCATTCCGGACACTCGCGCATCCCATCCGCTGCGGTACCGCCGGCGCGCCGCATGCGGCTAGAGCCGCCATCGCATCCGGCCACGCGAGAGGCTGTGGCAGGCATCTGCGCGCCGGCAGGCAAAGCCGTCGCTCATGCTGGCCCCTGTCCAGACTGGCCCCTGATCCAGAGCAGGGTGTTATGCGCGCGTCAACATTCGTCGGCGAGACGATGCTCAGCCGAGCGTAATCGGCGATCTGCGCAGCCCTGAAATTCCATGCGTTACGACGTCGCTCACCGTGCGTCACGGCCTGAGCTGGCACGGAGCCAACGAATGACTGGCGCCCCTGGGCGCCAAATTCTGGCTAGACCTCTTCCCGACGCGGGAGACGCTCCACCGTTTCGATCTCTGCGGATGCTCCTGCTCAGCAGGCCAACCAACGTCGCGAGTGCCACTCGAATGGCAGTTTCCGGGGAGTTAGGTACTCAGTTGCAAGTTCGAAAATGCTTCACTAGCTGGGAGCCCCCTTACGGAATCGAACCGTAGACCTTCTCCTTACCATG
>JBOHCO010000781.1:0-1100 GCA_050698895.1 Streptosporangiaceae bacterium | reverse complement strand
AGATGTTCACATTCAGCGCGGTGCGGACCACCCACGCCGCCGGAGCGGGATGCCTGCTGACCTTCCACCATCCGGCACACGCCCGGGCAAAGGCCTCGTCAACCAGATCCTGAGCCGTGTCCAGATCGCCCACGCAGCCCAGAACCGTGCGCAGGCACTCGTCCTTGCTGCTGCGGTAGAACTCGGCGAAGTCCGGTCGCGGTGATCCCACACCCCATCAACGCACAGCCTGCCCTGCGGGACTACAACGCCGGCGTCAAGAGGGATTCTTAGCCGAGGTCCGGGGCTGTTCCGGCCTCTTGTTGGTAGACGACGGCGAGCTCGCGCGATCCTGCTCGCATCCGGTGGCTGACCACGGCCACGACGTCGAGATCCCGGCCGGAGACCAGCCGGATGACCGGATGGCCATTCGGCCAGACATGCCAGCGAGCGCCAGGCAGCTGCCGGACCAGCACAGTGCCCAGGTACAGCGCTCCTTCGGCATCGAGCGCGCGCTGCCCGTGTTCATCCGCCGTGGCGGTGGCGCTGTCGAGAGCATCCAGAGAGCCGGGCGTGCCGTCCAGGGTGATGCTGCGGGCGGCCGCCCACGAGCGCAGGGTCGGGCAACTGGCCAGCGTATCGGCGAGGCTGCCGGCGTCCGCCTCTGAGCCGCCCCATACCGCCACCCCGCGGGCAATACCGTGCTTAGGACCCCGCAGCCACCGGCGCCAGGGCCGTGGCGTCTGGCGACCCTTCCGGCGGGAAAGCAGCCGTCTTTGGCTCATGACGACAAATTTAGCCTCGTTCAATGCTCCGCTGGTGAAGTTCCGCGCCCGACGTTCATTGTCGGCTGGCGGCCCATCGGGTCAGTAGCTCGGCCTCACGGTCGTCGCTGAGGCCGATGCCGGCCGGCTTGGGGGTGGGCGCGGCCTGCTCGGCGGCGTGGGTCTCGGTGACAGTGTCGGCCAGCGGGCGCGGGGCCAGCCCGGCCGCGTGGGCCCTGGCCGGGTCGGCGGCGTTAATGTCGCTCTCGGTGTCGGCGGACGGCCATAGCGGCAGGGTCTCGTCGTCCTGGCCCTGGGCCTTGAGGAAGTCGCTGTCCACCCACGTCAGCGTGGTGC
>JBOHCO010000780.1:0-4538 GCA_050698895.1 Streptosporangiaceae bacterium | reverse complement strand
CCGGCCGTGATCGTAACGGCCTTGTCCGTGAATGTCTCCGGCTGACCGGGAACGGGCACCTGGAGCGGCGCGCTCACCGCCGCGCTGCCGATGGCGAGCGTGACCTGACCGGGCACGTCCGCGGTCGCGGGAACGTCGCTGGAGAGCGCTATCGGGGTCGTGACGGTGCCCAGCTGGTCGACAATGACCTGAACCGGCCCGGGCGGGCCATTCGACACCCAGCTGACCTGGCTGGGCGCGAGCAGAGAGCGAAGGCTCGGGACCGGGAAGACGGTCTCCAGCAGGGGGAAATAGCTCACGCCGAGACCCAGCGGGTAGTGCAGGCTGACCAGGTCAGCGAACGTGGAGAAGGCAGTGGCCCGGTCATCGCCCGTGAGGTGGCTGTAGACATCCGACAGCGTGTGACCGCCCGCGGCGATGATCTCCGTCCATCCGAACCCGAGCTGATCGTGAAGGTAGAGCAGGAAGAGAGTGCCGCATCCCGTGGTGTCGTCGTGACTGATGTCATCGATATCGACGTCAATCTTGTTGTCACGCACGCCATTCAGCCAGACGCTGGAAACCGCGAATGTGAAGCCGGGAACCTCCGGAATCATCGTCACCTGAGGGATGTTGTCCCGCAGGAACTGAACTCCCAGCACCAGCGACAGCGACTCGCCCTTGCTGCCTTCATCGAAGGCCTCGAACCGGTCGTTGAACCGGTTGAAGAACGCCGGCTGCCGCTCGCGCATGAATATCTCGCTGGTCTCGACGACGAGGAGATACCTGGCCAGCGTCAGCGGGGTGCTGCCGATGACGGGGATCTCTCCGAGGTTCAGGGTGACATTCAGGCGAATGGGCCCCCAGCCACCCCAGCCGGCATCGACCTCCGCCGCGGTGCTGACATTAGCAATGTAGACATCGATGGGGACTCCGGGAGATACGCCGGGGAAGGACGCGTTCAGCCAGGTGAAGTCGCTGTCGCAGTACCTCATCAGGTCACTGGCGAGTTCTAAGCCGCGAGAGCTGCTCAGCGAGTCATCGTAGAAGATATTGAAGTAGCTCGTCTGCCCGCCATTGGAAAGTCCCGTGCTGACCTGCGTCATGGCCTTGTCCCTTCGGGTGCCTTTCCGCGCATTCAGTGCCGGGCGCATGTAGGAGCAGCGTAGGAATGGTGGAGACGGTGTGGACGCCGACGCTCGCGCCATGCCGCCAGGTGCGATCATCGGGCAGTGGACGTGAGCGAGCTGGTGCCGGGCCCTGGACCGCGACGGGTGGTCACGCTCAAGGACGTCCCCGGCGAGAACGGCAGCTGGCTGCTCGAGGATGACGATGGCCGCGTGGTGCTGCGGCGCTATCACGAAGGGGCCACTCCCGAGGACCTGGCCTACGAGCATGCGGTGCTCCGCCACCTGGCCGCGGCGGGCTGGGCGGTGCCGGAGCCCGTCGGCGAGCTCATCCGCCACGACGGCTGCTGGTACTGCCTGACCAGGTACGTCCCCGGCCGGGCCGTCGCCGGCGAGAGCCCGGCCCAGCGCCGGCGGCGCGGCCGCGACCTGGCCCGGCTGCACCTGGCGCTGCGCGGCCTCGCCCCCCGGTTCGGGCAGCGCCCCGGCTCGCGGGTCCAGCACGAGGGCATCGCCGCGCACGCCGGCCTCGACTGGGAGGCGTGCGTGCGCGCGCTGGCCGAGGCCAGCCCGCGGCACGGCGCCTGGGCCCGCGCCGCGGCAGCCGAGACCCGGGCGGTGCTGGCCGCGATCGGGGCGCACGAGCTGCCGGTGATGGTCGTCCACGGCGACTTCGCCGAGTGGAACGTGCACTACGAGGGCGGCCGCCTGGCGGGCGTGATCGACTTCGGGCTCACCCACCTCGATTCCCGGCCCTACGAGCTGGCCATCGCCCGGACCTACCGGGCGCCCGAGGCCATCGACGCCTACCGCCGCGAGCTGGCCCGCCTCGGCTGGCCGCTCAGCGAGCTCGAGGAAGCGGCCGTGGCTCCGGTCAACCACGCCTTCCGCCTGGGCATGACGGCGTGGCTGCTGAAGGCCGGCGCCGAGACCGGCGACTACGACCTGGCCATGATCGAGCGCCAGCTGGCCCGGACCGGCACGCCGCCGCCCTGAGGCGTATACGAGGCCCGCCGGGCCGTATCCGAGTCGCCATCAATTGAGCACACCTGCCCTATCTGTAACGATCGCGCTGGAGTCGCCGGCCGGCAGCCGGACCGGCCGCAAGGGGAGGTAGCACTTCAGTGCCCAGGTTCGTCGCCCGTACCAGCGCCGCTCTTGTCCTGTCACTCGCGGCTGCGGCCGCCTGGATCAGCCCCGCGGCGCTGGCCGCGAGCGCCCGGCCGGTGACGGCCGGCCCGTCCGCGGCCGCCGTCACCGGCACGCTGTCCGGCGTCGCCGCCACCTCGGCCAGCAACGCCTGGGCGGTCGGAACGGTCGGCTCGGCGTCGCTGACCCTGCACTGGAACGGTCATTCCTGGACCCGCGTCTCCGCGCCGGGCCGGGGCCTGGCCGATGTGGCGGCGAGCTCGGCCAGCAACGTGTGGGCGGTCGGCGACGTCCCGTCG
This sequence comes from Streptosporangiaceae bacterium, assembly GCA_050698895.1. Lineage (GTDB taxonomy): Bacteria > Actinomycetota > Actinomycetes > Streptosporangiales > Streptosporangiaceae > DASUBV01. Next base: position 1,984 of record JBOHCO010000780.1, on the reverse strand, counting down.
GGGCCGCTGATCCTGCACTGGAACGGCCATAGCTGGACGCGGACCTCGGCGCCGGTCCCGGGGCGCGCCACCCTGTACAGCATCGCGACCAGCTCGGGCAGCAACGCCTGGGCCGTGGGCAGCTACCTGGTCGGCTCGGGCTCGAACCGCACGCTGGTCCTGCACTGGAACGGCCACAGCTGGAAGCGGGTGGCCAGCCCGAGCCCCCGGCCCCGCGCCCACACCGGCGACCTGCTCGCCTCGGTCGCCATCGTCTCGGCCCGCAACGTGTGGGCCGTGGGCTCGAAGACCTCCGACTTCGCCGGCGAGCAAGGCGGCCTGATCCTGCACTGGAACGGCCGGAGCTGGGCGCAGGCCTCAGCCAAGGCGATCACCGGGTCGGCCAGCGGTTTCACTGGCGTGGTGGCCACCTCGCCGGCCAACGTGTGGACGGCCGGCTGCACCTGCGCGGGGGGAGTCGACGGCGGGATCATCGGGCACTGGAACGGTCACCGCTGGGCTCGTCAAGGTACCCCGGTCGGGCGGAAGCTCGGCGCCGCCCTGTTCTCCGTCGGCGCCAGTTCCCGGCGCAGCGCCTTTGCCGTCGGCTCGTACTGCAAGTCCGGCTGTCTCAGCGGCCATCCCTTCGACACCGGGCTGCTCCTGCGCTGGACCGGTTCGGCCTGGAAGATCGCCGCCAGCCCGCTCAAGCGGAATGACGCCCTGACCGACGTGGCCGTCGCCTCGGCCAGCAACGCGTGGGCCGTGGGCGACGCACCGACCGGCAGGGTCCTGATTCTGCACTGGAACGGGCACTCCTGGCGGACGGCGTCGTGAATACCCGCGATTAACAACGGCCGACGGGCTGACCGGCCGCAGGCCGGCCGGTCAGCCCGGGCGGGCTAGGACCGCCGGGGCGGGCGGACGCCGCGCAGCTCCCAGTCGCCGCCCAGGGCCGTGGACCGCACTTCCTCGGACTCGGTGGGCTGGGCGCCGACGCCGGCGCGGATCCCGGCCGGGCCCTCGACGATGTGGCTGGCCAGGCGGCCGAGGCCGTCGACCTCGACCTCGACCAGGTCGCCGGGCTGGACGGGGCGGGAGTTGGCCGGGGTGCCGGACAGCAGCACGTCGCCGGGCACCAGGGTGATCAGCCGGGCGATGTCGGCGACCAGGTAGTGCATGTCCCAGGTCATCTCGTCGGTGGAGCCGTCCTGGACGACCTCGCCGTTGACGTAGGTGCGCAGGCCCTGGCCGCGGAAGTCCCAGCCGGAGACCAGGCCGGGGCCGAGCGGGCAGAGCGTGTCGGCGCCCTTGACCCGCAGCATCGACCCGGCGTCGGTGTCCCGGAAGTCGTGCAGGCCGAAGTCGTTGGCGATGGTGTAGCCGGCGATGTAGGCGGCCGCGTCGGCGGGCGCGATGTTGCGGCAGGTGCGGCCGATGACGATGGCGATCTCGCCCTCGTAGTTCAGGTACCGGCAGCCGGCCGGCCGCACGACCGCGCCGCCGTGGGAGTTCAGCGAGCTGACCGGCTTGTGGAAGTAGGTCGGGGCGGCGGGCAGCTTGACCTGGAATTCCTTCACGCGGCTGAGGTGGTTCAGGTGCACGGCGATGATCTTGCTGGGCTCGACCGGGGGCAGGTGCCGGGCCTGCGCCGCCGCCACCCGGCGGCCGTCGGCGGCGACCAGGTCGTCGCCGTCGAGGCGGACCTCGGTGACCGCGCCGTCGAGCAGGATGCGGCGCCGGTGCTCAGTCAGCTCAGGCAGCTCCGTCGGCTCGGTCACGGAGTCTCCTCAGCTAGCCAGGCGGGCTGGCCGGCGGTCCAGCCAGCCGGCGCGGTGCACGTGTTCTTGACGTCACAGTAGAAGTCGAACGACCAGTCGCCGCCCTCGCGGCCGATGCCGCTGCGCCCGCTGCCCCCGAACGGCGCGGCCAGGTCGCGGACGAAGAAGCAGTTCACCCACACCGGGCCCGCCGACAGCCGGGCGCTGACCCGCTCGGCCCGGTC
>JBOHCO010000779.1:0-8421 GCA_050698895.1 Streptosporangiaceae bacterium | reverse complement strand
CGCTTGAAGGTCTTGACCGTCGCCTCGCCGTCGATCATCGCGGCGACGATGTCGCCGTTCTCGGCCACCGGCTGCTGCCGCACCACGACCCAGTCGCCGTCCGCGATTGCCGCGTTGATCATCGAGTCACCGACGACGTTGAGCAGGAACAGCGTGCCCTCGCCGACCAGCTGCCGGGGCAGCGGGAAGATCTCCTCAATCCGCTCCTCGGCCAGGATCGGGCCGCCAGCGGCGATCCGGCCGACCAGCGGCACGTAGGCCGCTTCCTGCGAGGTGATGTCCATCGCCGGCTCTTCGACTTCCGTCTCCGGGCGAACCGCGGGATGGCCGGGCAGCCGGACTTCCACGGTGCGCGGGCGGCCCGCGTCGCGGCGCAGGTAGCCCTTGTTCTGCAACGTGGACAGCTGGTACGAGACGCTGGACGTGCTCGTCAGGCCGACCGCCTCGCCAATCTCGCGCATCGAGGGCGGATAGCCGCGCCGCTGGACCGAGTCCCTGATGACCTGAAGCACCTTGCGCTGGCGCCAGGTCAGCACGTGGTCCGGATCCGGCTTATCCGGGATGTCGGCAACAATGGGCGGCGCCGTGCCCTTGGGCTTGCGGCCCGGCCTTCCGCGCGGCTTAGTGACGGGAGCCGTGTCATTGCCGCCGGCTCTCGCGCCGTCATCAACGGTCGGAGCCACCTGCGTCCTTCCGTTATCCGTTGCGTCGCTCATCATCGGGCCTCCGGCCTCGGTGTTGTCGTCGATGCCGACGCTAGCGGTTGCGGTCGCTGATCTCAAACATCTGTTCGACCGACCTGAAAGTGTCGGGCCCTTGCGATAGAAACTCTACCGTATCTTCGTTCGATCGAACGAGAATGCGATAGAACAGAGATACGATCGAACAGTATTTCGGCAAGACAGCTATTCCGGGGAGAGGGCCGCATCCGAGGGAGGCCAGTGATGACAGCTCTGAGTATTGCCGAGGCGGAGCCGCGGGCTACGGCAGACCCGCAGGTCAGCGGGGTGCGCAGTCGGGGGATCCGCGTCGAGGGGGACCTGGCCAGCGTGACCAGGCGGGCCGGTACGGCCCGGCGGAAATGCGAGGCCGGTCCGGAAATCTCCCGGCGCGCCGGCGTGTCGCGCCCGGCCGGCGTGTCGCGCCGGGTGGGGGCGCCCGGCCGGACCGAGGTTCCGCGGGTCGCGCCGGGGCCAGTGCGGCTGACGTCCCGCGGACGGGCAGTGGCGGCCGGCCTGGTCGCGGCGGTGGCGGTGTGCGCAGGCCTGCTGCTGGCCGCGGGCGGGGCGGCGGCGGCCAGCCACGGCTCGCCGGGAGCCGGCTACCAGGGGATGCGCCAGGTCGTGGTCAAGCCCGGCCAGACCTTGTGGTCCATCGCGAGCGCCGCCGAGCCGACATCCGGTCCGCCGGGCATTATCCAGCAGATCCTGACCGCCAACTCGCTGACGGGCAGCACCATCCATGCGGGTCAGGTGCTGTGGGTACCCAGGGGCTGAGCCAGCCCGCCACGGCCCGGCGACCGGCCCGCGAGCCCCGTGGCCCGTCCGCCGGTGCCCCGCGGCACGTCCCAGGCGGCCCGCTACACGCCGGCGCCCGGCTCGGATGCCCGGCCGGGCCGGTTCCAGGGGGCGTCCGCTACCTGCGGCTTTTTCTCCTGGCGACAACCACTTGCGCCAGCGCGTAGGCTGGACCACAATATCTAGTAGTTACACGCCTGTAGTTTTCCTATAGTTTGTGCCTACGCGGCAGATGTCCCGATGCGAGAGGGGGGGTGATCGCATGTACTGCCCGTACTGCCGGCACTCCGATAGCCGGGTCATCGACAGCCGGACGGCCGACGACGGCGCGGCGATTCGACGGCGGCGGTCATGCCCCGCGTGCGGGCGGCGGTTCACCACCCAGGAGACGGTGATCCTCACGGTCGGCAAGCGCAGCGGCGTCACTGAGCCCTTCAACCGAGACAAGATCGTCAGCGGCGTCCGCCGGGCCTGCCAGGGACGCCCGGTCACCGAGCACCAGCTGGCCGTGCTGGCCCAGCAGGTCGAGGACGCCATCCGCAGCCGGGGCAGCGGGGAGATCCCCTCGCATGAGGTCGGACTGGCCATCCTGGGCCCGCTGCGGGAGCTGGACGAGGTCGCGTACCTCAGGTTCGCCTCGGTATACCGCGGCTTCGAGTCACTGAGCGACTTCGAGGACGAGATCTCGGCGCTGCGCGCCGAGCACCCGGCCGGCTGGCGGCCAGCGGATGACGAGCCGCTGGCCCGAGCGGAGGCGCCGCCGGGGCCAGGGGAGCGCCCGGTCCCGGCGGAGGAGCCCGTGCCCTCGCCGAACGGGCACCATAAGCCAGCCCGCTAGCCGGGCGGATTTACACAACATCGGGAGAGGACCTGTACAGGTCCGCGATGGGGTCCACGCGGATACCCGAAGGGGGCAGAACATGACCGAGACGACGAGCGGGTCAGCGCGCGCGGGCAAGGGCGCCAAGAAGGGGCTCGCCATGCGTCGCATTTACACCCGCGACGGCGTGCATCCCTATGACGAGATCACCTGGGAGCGCCGCGACGTCGTCATGACCAACTGGCGGGACGGCTCGGTCAACTTCGAGCAGCGCGGAGTCGAGTTCCCGGACTCCTGGTCGGTCAACGCCGCGAACATCGTCACGACCAAGTACTTCCGCGGCGCGGTCGGCACCCCGCAGCGCGAGTGGAGCCTCAAGCAGCTGATCGACCGGGTGGTCAGCACCTACACCCGGGCTGGCCGCGAGTTCGGCTACTTCGCCAGCCCGGCCGACGCCGAGATCTTCGAGCATGAGCTGACCCACGCCCTCGTCCACCAGGTGTTCAGCTTCAACTCTCCCGTCTGGTTCAACGTCGGCACCTCGTCCCCCCAGCAGGTCTCCGCCTGCCAGCCCTACGACTCGCCGGTCAGCACCCCCGACGGCCTGGTGCCCATCGGCCAGCTGGTCAAGGAGAACGCCGTCGGCATGAAGGTGCACGACGCGCTCGGCCTGACCCGGATCGTGGCCACCAAGGCCAACGGGGTCAAGGAGGTCCTGCGCCTGCACACCAGCGAGGACTACAGGCTGGACGTCACCCCGGATCACCTGGTATGGCGGGCCGCCGACCTGGAGACCGGCGAGTTCACCGTGGCCGGGTTCATCCTGCCGGGCGACTCCCTGCTGCACGTCGACCCAGAGGTCGGCGGCACGGACCGGCACCTGGTGCAGGTCACCCGGATCGAGCGGCTCGGCGAGATGGAGGTCTATGACATCCAGACCGAGAGCGGCGAGTACCTGTCGGGCAGCGTCCGGGTGCACAACTGCTTCATCCTGGCCGTCGACGACACCATGGACGCGATCCTGGACTGGTACCGCGAGGAGGGCCTGATCTTCAAGGGCGGCTCCGGCGCCGGCGTCAACCTGTCCCGGATCCGGTCCAGCCGGGAGCTGCTGTCCTCCGGCGGCACCGCCAGCGGCCCGGTCTCGTTCATGCGCGGCGCCGACGCCTCGGCCGGGACGATCAAGTCGGGCGGTGCCACCCGCCGGGCGGCCAAGATGGTCGTCCTGGACGTCGATCACCCCGACGTTGAGGAGTTCATCGAGACCAAGGCCAAGGAAGAGGCCAAGGTCCGGGTGCTGCGCGACGCCGGGTTCGACATGGACCTGGGCGGCAAGGACATCGTCAGCGTCCAGTACCAGAACGCCAACAACTCGGTGCGGGTGTCCGATGAGTTCATGGACGCGGTGCAGGCCGGCGGCGACTTCAGCCTCAACGCCCGCACCACCGGCGAGCCGATCCGCAAGATCGACGCGAAGGGCCTGTTCCGCAAGATGGCCCAGGCGGCCTGGGACTGCGCCGACCCCGGCATCCAGTACGACGGGACCATCAACGACTGGCACACCTGCCCGGAGTCCGGGCGGATCACCGCGAGCAACCCGTGCTTCCCGGCCGACCAGCGGGTGGTCACCGATCGTGGCCTGATCCGGATCGGCGACCTGGTGGCCCGCGCCGCCGCGGGGGAGACCTTCGCCGTCTACACCAACGACGTGACCTCGGAGTCCGCTCCGGCGGACCGGGTCGTGGCCACCAGCCCCACCCGCTACCTGGTCACCGGCACCAACGAGATCGTCGAGCTGCGGTTCTCGGACGGGTCGCGGCTGCGCTGCACGCCTGGCCACCGCGTCTGGACGACCAACCGCGGCTGGGTTCACGCCGAGGAGCTGACGTCCGACGACCGCGTCGTCCGGTCGGCTCAGTACGCCGAGCGCGCCGCAGCCGACCTGCGCATTCCCGAGTCCGCCCGGGCGGCCGCCCGGCTCGTGCCGGCGCGCAAGCCGCTCAGCCTGCCGGAGAAGTGGGATGCGGAGTTCGGGCACTACCTCGGCTGGCTGGTCGGCGATGGCTGCGTGACGCCCAAGGAGGCCGTCACCGTCTATGGCACCGACGATGACCGCAGCATCGCCATGTCCCGCCACCGCGAGCTGCTTGCCGCCATCACCGAGTTCGATGCCAAGCCGAGCGTTCAGGCCAACGGCACCGAGCAGCTGAGGGTCACCAGGCGCGGGTTCGCCGAGTTCCTCCGGGCCCTGGGCGTGTCTTCGGGCCGGGCGCCGGTCAAGCACGTGCCCGACGCGATCTTCGAGGCGCCCGAGGAGACGCTGATCGCCTTCCTGCAGGGCCTGTTTGACGCCGACGGCTGCGCCGTCAGCGGGGCGAACGGTACCCGGTACGCGGGCCTGGGCAGCCGCAGCGAGGAACTGCTGCTTGGCGTCCAGGAGTTGCTCCTGTCGCTCGGCATGACCGGCCACATCTACCGGACCGGAGTCAAGAAGAACAGCTTGAGCTACACCCGCAAGGACGGCTCGTCGGTGCAATACGGCTCCGACGGCCCGAGCTTTGACCTGCGGATAACCGGTCGCTCACTACGGGAGTTCGCCGGCCGCATCGGGTTCAGCCTCCCCGGTAAGCAGCGCAAGCTGCTCGATATCGTCTCCTCGACGAGCTTCTACCGCACCGATGAGACCGTCCGGCTGACCAGCAGGACCTCGCGCGGCTTCGAGACCACGTACAACCTCACCGAGCCGCGTAACCACTCCTACATCGTCAGCGGGACCGTGGTGGCCAACTGCTCGGAGTATGTCCACTTGGACAACTCCTCGTGCAACCTGGCCAGCATCAACCTGCTGAAGTTCCTGCGCGACGACGACACGTTCGACGCCCAGCGGTTCCGTGACGTCAGCGAGCTGGTCATCACCGCGATGGACATCTCCATCTGCTTCGCCGACTTCCCGACCGACAAGATCGCCCAGACCACGCGCGCCTACCGGCAGCTCGGCATCGGCTACGCCAACCTGGGCGCGCTGCTGATGGCCACCGGCCACGCCTACGACTCCGACGGCGGCCGGGCCATCGCGGCCGCGATCACGTCGCTGATGACCGGCACCGCCTACCGGCGCTCCGCCGAGCTGGCCGCCGTCGTGGGCCCCTACGACGGCTACGCCCGCAACGCGACCGCGCACAAGCGGGTGATGAGCAAGCACGCCGGGGCCAGTACCCAGATCCGCACCATGGGCGGCATGGACTCCGACATCCTCACCCTCGCTAACAAGGCCTGGCGCGACTGCCTCAAGCTGGGCGAGGCCAACGGGTACCGCAACGCCCAGGCCAGCCTGCTCGCCCCCACCGGCTGCCTGACCGGAGGCGACACCCTGATCGTCACGGACCGCGGACTTGCCCGCCTCGCCGAGATAGGCGACATCTACGGGGATCGCTGGCAGGATCTCGACCTCAGCGTGTCGACCGACGAGGGTCCGCGCCGCGCGACGAAGTTCTTCATCAACGGCGAGGAGCCGACCCGTCGCATCCGTACTGAGGGCGGGTATCAGATCCAGGGCACGCTGACGCACCGGGTCAAGGTGGTCGATGAGGCCACCGGCCAGTGGGTGTGGAAGCGCCTGGCCGATCTGGCTCCCCGCGACCTGCTGCCAATGCAGATGGGCACTCTGGTCGGCGAGACGCGCCAGACGCCGCTGCCAGTGCTCGATCAGGCGTACTACACGGGCGACCGCCACCTCCACGTTCCCGACGTCGTGACCGCTGACCTCGCCGAGCTCGTCGGGTACTTCATGGGAGACGGCAGCCTGCACGCCAAGGGCATCCGGCTCTGCGTGGCTGACACGGACCTGGACGTGGCGGATCGCATCGGCGTGCTGGCCAAGGAGCTATTCGGGCTGACGCCGGTAATCACCGCGCAGGAGGGCTACCAGGAGGTCACGCTCCAGTCGGTGCGCCTGGCGCGCTGGTGGCAGAGCGCCGGCTTCGCCAAGGAACTGCCCGCCGCTGACCACACGGGCAAGGGCTGGGTTCCGCGTATCCCGTCCGCCATCCTGGAGACGAACGACCCGGCCGTGTACAGCGCCTTCCTGCGCGGCCTGTTCGAGGCCGATGGCACGGTCGCGGACGGTGTGCCCAGCGTATCTACCTCCCACCGGGGGTTCGCCAGCGAAGTCCGGACGGTCCTGCTCGCCCTGGGCCTGGTCACCACCACCCGAAAGACCACGAGTGGGTGGGGCGGCCCGGTCTTCCAGGTCCGGTTGCGCAACGTCGATCACGCACTGAACTTCGATGAGGTGGTCGGCTTCATCGGCAGCCGCAAGTCCCAGCAGATGGCCTTCCTGGAGCCAGCGGTCTCGGCGAAGAAGGATTACGTCTTCCTGCCCAGGCAGATCTGGGCCGAGCTCGTCCCAGCCAGTCACCCGGCGCACGCGACCGTTCTCCAGTCTGTTCGCAAGTCAGGCGGGGTGCCGCGCATGCTTGCTCAGCGCATCTTCAGCGAGACGCGCGACGAGCGGCTTGAGCGCTCGCTCGGCTACCTATTCGAGCGGGTGGCGAGTAACGAGGACGGCGGCCTCCAGCCGACCTACGACCTCTCAGTGCCGGACAATGTGACCTATGTGGCGAACGGAATGGTGAGCCACAACACCATCGGCCTGATGATGGACTGCGACACCACTGGCGTCGAGCCGGACCTGGCCCTGGTCAAGTTCAAGAAGCTGGTCGGCGGCGGCTCCATGCAGATCGTCAACCAGACTGTGCCCCGCGCGCTCAAGAACCTGGGCTACCAGCCCGAGCAGGCCGAGGCGATCATCGAGTACATCGCCGAGCACGGCCACGTGGTCGACGCGCCCGGCCTGCGGCCCGAGCACTACGAGGTGTTCGACTGCGCCATGGGCGAGCGCGCCATCAGCCCGATGGGTCACGTCCGGATGATGGCCGCCATCCAGCCCGCGCTGAGCGGCGCCATCTCCAAGACCGTGAACCTGCCCGAGACGGCCACCGTCGAGGACATCGAGAAGATCTACTTCGAGGGCTGGAAGCTCGGCCTCAAGGCCCTGGCCATCTACCGGGACAACTGCAAGGTCGGCCAGCCCCTGTCGGTCTCCAGTAACAAGACCGCCCAGGAGCCCGCGCCGGCCGAGCAGGCCGCGCCGGCGGCGCCCGCGCCGCACGAGGTCCGCCCGGTCCGGCGGCGCCTGCCCCGGCAGCGCACCGCGATGGTCACCCGGTTCTCGGTGGCCGGCGCCGAGGGCTACATGACCGCCTCCAGCTACCCCGACGACGGCATCGGCGAAGTGTTCCTCAAGCTCGGCAAGCAGGGCTCCACGCTGGCCGGCGTGATGGACGCCTTCTCCATGGCTATCTCGGTGGGCCTGCAGTACGGGATCCCGCTGGAGTCCTACGTGGCCAAGTTCACCAACATGCGGTTCGAGCCGGCCGGCATCACCGACGACTCCGACATCCGGATGGCCAGCTCGGTCATGGACTACATCTTCCGGCGGCTGGCCCTGGACCACCTGACCTACGAGGAGCGCTCGGAGCTGGGCATCCTGACCACCGCCGAGCGCACGGCCGCACTGTCGGGCGAGGATCCGGCCGCGGCGGCGACGGAGGACATCGACCCGGTGGAACTGGCCCAGTCGGCGCAGGTCGAGGACGTCCAGCCGCGGCCGGCGGCCAGGGACGCCCAGCCTGGAACGGCCCCGCGGGCTGACTCGCTGCCCCAGCCGCGCAGCTCGACCGAGCTGATCGAGTCCCAGCAGGGCCGCACCGCCGACGCGCCGCTGTGCCTCACCTGCGGCACCAAGATGCGCCCGGCGGGCAGCTGCTACGTCTGCGAAGGCTGCGGCTCCACCAGCGGCTGCAGCTAAAACTGAGCGGTCTGCACCAGATCGCAACGTGCGTTACATGGCTCCGGCCCTCACGTCGAGGGCCGGAGCTGTGGCCGTCTTAGTTGCGTTGGCTGCGACCCAGCGACGCGACGGAACGTCAGCACGGTGACGGTGTGCGCGACATGATGCTAATATGCTTTTATGCGCACCACGATTGACATGTCCCCGACCCTGATGCGTGCGGCGAAGGCGCG
>JBOHCO010000778.1:0-3198 GCA_050698895.1 Streptosporangiaceae bacterium | reverse complement strand
CAGCACGCTGACCGCCAGCGGAACGGGCGTGGGCGACGCCACGCTGGACAGCTCCTACACCGGCAGCATCCCCAGCGGGAGCCGTCTGATTATCTATAACGGCACTCAGTCCGGCGCCAACTCCCACGGCAAGATCTCCGGTGAGACCCGGTCGGTCTCGGGCGTGACCAGCGGGATCCCGGCCGCCGGCTGGTACCTCAACCTGCACCAGGGGACCAGCAACACCATCCTGAGCGGCGGCCAGACGAAGAGCACGTCGCCACTGTCGCGGAGTTCCCGTCACTGTCGTGGCTCGCGCCCACTCCGGTTGAAGCACTCGCAGGTCTCGCCGATGTCGTGCGTGACGTGCTCACCGAACTGTCTGCATCCGGCGAGCCGATTCCGGAACCCTTGTCGGAGCGCAGCTATTCGGGCCGGTTCGTGGTTCGTGTTCCGGCAGAGGTTCACCGCCGTCTTGCCCGCGAAGCAGCCGAGCAGCATGTGAGCCTCAACCGGCTCGTGTCGGATCGACTTGCTCGCGCCTAACCATGACGGTCGCTAGGTGCCTGACCTCGCCGCCATCGTGGCTCCTAACCGGGGGTGGGTGACCTCTTGCCCGCTGTCGGGAGGAACTGGGAGATCATCTTCTCCCGGTGGCCCGGTCGGTGACGGAGCCGCTCAGCTGGGCTGGGGCCGGCTGGCGTGGCGGATTGGCGGCACGAGGAGCGCGGCCAGCGCGCATGCGCTGATGACGGAGGCGCAGGTGATCATCGCCGATGCGGGGGAGGCGGCGTGCGCGACGGCGCCGAGCACATTATTGAAGATCAGCAGGGCCGCGCTCTGGACCAGGACGAGCAGCGCCTGGACGCGAGCCAGGTGAGTGCGGGGCGCGGTCCCCATCAGGACCGGGGCCAGGTTGCAGGTGAACGTGGCCACCCCCAGGCCCATGGCGACCGCGCCGGCTATCGCGACGGCTTTCACGGGGCCAAGCCCGATCAGCACCTCGCCCCCGGCGGTGATGGCCAGGCCGAGCGCCGCCGCGAGCCCGGGCCGGACGGCCGACCCCCGGCGTGCTACGAGGATCGCGATGGCGATCCCGGCGGCGGCCTGTGCGCCGACGATGAGCCCCGCCACCGCGGCCGTCCAGTGGTGCTGCCGGGTGATGAGCGGTACGAGGAGCGAGGTGACGGGGATGACGAAGCCCGCGACGCCGCCGACCAGCAGCAGGAGGGCGCCCAGGCCCGGTGTGGTGAGCGCGACGCGGATGCCGTCGGCCGACTCGCGGATCATGCTGCGGCGCAGCGCGTCCGGCGGCGTGAACCGGGGCCGGATCACGATCAGCGCGACCAGGACCGCGGCGAAGCTGACCGAGTCCGCGGCCGCGGCGGCCGCGAACCCGGCCAGGGCGACCAGCGCGCCGCCGGCCGGGCCGCCGATCATCGACACGAGCCGGCTGCTCACCCCGTTCAGCGCCAGCGCCCGGGGCAGGATCTCATCGTCGACCAGCTGGCGGGGCATCGACCCGGATGACGGAGAGTAGAACGCGCTGACCGTGCCGATGATCACCGCCGTCGCCATCAGCAGCGCCAGCGGCGTGCCCCAGCGCCCTCACCACGGCCAGGATCGCCGCGACGGCAAGCATGACGCCGTCGCCGGTGATCATGACGCGCCGCGCTCCCAGGCGGTCTCCGACGGCGCCGCCTGCCAGCAAGAGCACCGATCGCGGCAGGTTGATGCCGGTCAGGACCAGGGCCGCGGCCGGGCCGCCATGGGCCGAGGCGGCCCAGCCGAGCGCGAAGTACAGGGCCGCGTCACCGACCTGGGACACGATCGCGCCGCCCTGCCAGACCAGGTAGGAGCGAGGAAGACCGGCCGCCGGGGCGCTCTCAGCCGCAGCCGCAGACATGAGCCGGATCGTAGGGCCCGGCACCGACAATCACCGGCCGGAGACGCGCGGCGCCGGCCGGCCCTTCCGGGCGCCGCGGGCGCTCGGCTAGCGTCTGGCCCATGACGGGCTTTGCCGTGGAGGTCTTCCAGAACGAGTACCTGCCCGAGGGCGGCCGGGAGGTCAGCGCGATCGTCACCGTGACATCAGCGAACGACGACCTGGCGCCCGACGATGACCTCGGCGGCGCCGAGCTCATCATGATCGACTGCTCGGGGTCGATGGCGGGGCGCGGCAAGATCGCCGCGGCCCGGCAGGCCGCCGCCGTGGCGATCGACGCGATCCGCGACGGGGTCGCCTTCGCGGTGATCGCCGGCAACCAGGGGGCCCGCGTGGTCTTCCCCGCCGGCGGCGGCCTGGCCGTCGACGACCTGACCAGCCGGCGGGTGCCGGCGGGCCCGCAGGCCGGCGACTACCCGACCGGCTCCTGGGGCGCCGGGGAGAGCCGCGACTACCACGTGCGGGTGGCCGTCACGCCCGCCGCGGTCGGCCAGGAGATGCTCGCGGCCAGGGTGAGCCTGCTGGTTGACTCCCAGGTGGCCGGCCAGGGCCTGGTCCGCGCGGTGTGGACCGATGAGGAGGTGCTGTCCACCCGGATCAGCCCGCAGGTCGCCCACTTCACCGGCCGGGCCGAGCTGGCGCAGGCGATCCAGGAGGGCCTGGAGGCCCGCAGGCGAGGCGACCGGGATACCGCGACCGCCCGGCTCGGCCGCGCCGCGATGCTCGCCCAGCAGTCCGGCAACGAGGACACCGCCCGGCTGCTGGCCAGGGTCGTCGACGTGGTGGACGCGGCCAGCGGCACGGTCCGGCTCAAGAAGCGGGTCGACGACGCCGACGAGATGGCGCTGGACACCCGATCGACCAAGACGGCCCGGACCCGCAAGTAGCTAGGGCGGCGGCCAGGGCGACCGGCGCCGCTGTCGCGGATAGGCTGCACCAGGCCAGAGGGGGCGGTAGCCGATGAGCCGCGAGTTGGTCCGGCGCGGGGGCGGCGCGAAGGCGGCGGGCGAGGTCCGCGGGGCGGTTGTCGTGGCGCACGGCGGCCGGTCGGTCAGCACCCAGCCGGTGACCTCGCTGCAGCCTCCGGTGCTGCGGATGGTCCCGGTGGCGCGCGCTCTCCGGCGGGCGCTGCGCGGGAGCGGGGTCGTCGTATGCCGGCCGCGTTACCAGCTGCGCGGCTGGAACGGCGAGCTGGCGTCGCCCGTGGGTGACCTGGCCGGGGTGCTCGACGAGATCAGCGCCCGGTTCGGAGGCATTCCCGTCGTGCTGATCGG
>JBOHCO010000777.1:0-8768 GCA_050698895.1 Streptosporangiaceae bacterium | reverse complement strand
ACAGTGCCATGACGCTCACGCAGCTGAACGCGTTCGTGCTGGTCGCCCGGCTGGGCTCGGTGACGGCCGCCGCCAGCGCGCTCGGCGTCAGCGAGCCCGCCGTGTCCCAGGCGCTGTCGGCGCTGCGGCTGCACCTGGGCGACCAGCTGGTCAGCCGGGGACCGGGCGGCATGACGCTGACCGCGGGCGGTGCCCGGCTGCTGGCCACCGCCTCGCAGATCGTGGTGCTCGGCGCCGAAGCGCACGCGGCGGTCCGGGCCGCGCAGGGGGCGCCAGAACAGCTGCGCGTGGTGGCCACCTCGGCCATCGGCGAGTTCGTGCTCAGCCCGCTGACCGAGGCGTTCATCCGCCGGTACGCGGGCTCGGTGGAGGTGTCGACCGGCGTGGCCGCGACCAAGGAGATGGGCGTCCTGGTGGCCAACCGGCTGGCCGACGTCGCGGTCGGCTCCAGCCCGGGCACCGACCCGGCGCTGGCCGTGGTCACCGAGCCGATCTTCCGGTACCGGCTCGTGGTGGTGAGCGGCGGTCACGCCCGGCCGCACGGCAGTCCCGGCCAGTGGCGCTGGCTGGTCGATCCCTCGGGCACCGACCCCGACAGCGACACCGGGCAGCTGCTGGCCAGGGTCGGCGTCCCCGACGACCGGATCGGCGTGTTCCCCAACCAAACCGCGGCCTGGGCCGCGGCCGCGGACGGCGCGGGCGTGGCCCCGGCGGTCGAGCACCTGGTCGCCCAGCAGCTGCGCCGGGGCGAGCTGTCGCCGGTGGAGCTGACCGGGTCCCCGGTGGACGCCTGCTGGCACGTGACCTTGCTGGAGCGCCAGCACCGCAGCACGGCCGCCAGCGCGTTCCGGCGGTTCCTGGGCACCCCCGAGGCGATGCAGCTGATGCGCGCCCCGGCGGCCGGCGTGCCGCCGTCCCGGTTCCGCCCGCCGGTCTACGTCACGATCTGGAGCTAGTCAGCGGGCGGGCAACTTCCAGGTTTCTGGAACCAGAGCCGCTGACCCCTTATGCGGGCTTTTGTGCCGACCCGCGTGGCTAAGCTGAATCGCGGTGCCGCACTCACGACGGTGCCGCACTGAGGACGAGGCTAGGACGCGCGACTGGCCGTCTCATCAGGCTCGGGCGGAGGTCCACGTGCATCTCGGATCGGTGTTTCTTGTCGTCTGGCTGGTCATCGGCGGCGTCGCCGCCGGTCAGCGCGGTGACTACCACGCAGGCCTGGACGGCTGCAGCAAGGCCAGCACGGTCGCGGTGACCGTGCTGGCCGGACCGCTCAACTACGTCGGCGTCAACCCCGACATCCACTGCACCGCCCCCCGGCCCAGCAACTAGCCACGCTATGGACGGGCCGGCTGGATGTCCCGGCGGGACGGGGTCGGCCAGGCCACTTAAGCAAGCACTTATTCGGCTGTTGCATGCCCGCGTGACCAGGCGAAAGATGACTGCTATCGCGTAGTGCGGCGCTCCATCGGCGCGCCGACGGCGCGCCAGCAGAAGCGGGAGCGTGCGCATGCGGATCGAATCCAGCGGGCATAGCCAGGGCAATCCGCGGCTGTTCGAGCTTGTCGAGCACGCTCCGAAGACCGGGAAGAGCCCCACGGTGTGGGCGTGGCCCGAGCTGATGGACTATCTCAAGATCGCCGGCCAGCCCGTGTCGGGGCCGTGGCCGCCGCACCAGGAGCCGCGTCCGGACCCGGAGGAGGAGTCGCTGCCGGTGGCCGTGCCCGACCCCGAGGCGTCCCGCCCGTCCCGAGCCTCCCGCCCCGTGGCTGGCGCGGTGGACGACCCCGCGGACGAGCCGGCCGGCGACCAGGCCCAGAAAGGACAGTGAGGGATCGGATGTATCCGTCTCGGTTCCGCTATGAGGCGCCGCGGTCGCTCGATGAGGCGATCGCGCTGCTGCACGACGGCGGCGAGGACGCGAAAGTGCTGGCCGGCGGCCAGAGCCTGGTCCCGCTGATGAAGCTGCGGTTCGCCTCCCCGGAGCTCATCGTCGACATCAACAACGTGCCCGGCCTGGACTATCACCGCCAGGACGCCGACGGCACGCTGCACGTGGGAGCGCTGTGCCGCCACGCCACGCTGGAGCACTCCAGCCTGCTGGGCGCCAGCCAGCCCACGATGCGGGCGGCCGCTCCGCTGATCGCCGACCCGCTGGTCCGTAACCGGGGCACGCTGGTCGGCTCCCTGTGTCACGCCGACCCGCAGGGCGACTGGGCTTCCGTGGTCACCGCGCTCGGCGGCGCCGTGATCGCCCAGGGACCCGGAGGCAGGCGGCGGATCCCGATCAGCGAGTTCGTCAGCGGCCCGTTCGAGAATGCCCTGGAACTCGATGAGGTAGCGGTCGAGGCGGTGATCCCGTCGGCCACGGGGACGCGGGCGGGCGGCTACCTCAAGCTCGAGCGCCGGGTCGGCGACTTCGCCACCGTCGGGGTCGCGGTCGCCGTGGAGCTCACCGGCGAGGTCGTGACCAGGGCGGGCATCGCACTGACCGGCGTCGGCGGGGCCACGATCTCGGCCACGCTGGCCGCGGAGGCACTGGCCGGGCAGCCGCTGAGCGCCGAGCGCATCGAGCAGGCGGCCACGCTGGCCGCGGAGGCGGCCCAGCCCAAGACCGATCACCGGGGCAGCGCCGAGTACAAGCGGCACATGGTGCACACGTTCGTGGCGCGCATCCTGGGCCACGTGGAACCAGCCGCGCAGCAGGCGGCCTAGACAGATGAACCGAATAATCGGGACGGTGCGACATGACGACCGTGTATGACGACGTCAGCGATGCCGAGCCGGGCGAGGTACCGCTGCGCCGGATCCGGTTCACGATCAACGGCAAGAAGAAGATCGCCGAGGTGGAGCCCCGGCTGCTGCTGGCCCACCTGATCCGCCGCGGCCTGGGGCTGACCGGTACCCATATGGGCTGCGACACGACAAACTGCGGTGCCTGCACGGTGCTGGTGGACGGCCGGGCCATCAAGTCCTGCACCATGCTGGCCGTCCAGGCCGACGGGCACGAGATCACCACCGTGGAGGGCCTGGCCACGGCCAGCGAGCTGCATCCGCTCCAGGAGGGCTTCCGGCAGGAGCACGGCCTCCAGTGCGGATTCTGCACGCCGGGGATGATGCTGGCCGCCCGCCAGCTGCTGGACGAGAACCCGGACCCGTCCGAGGAGGACATCCGCTGGGCGCTGTCGGGGAACCTGTGCCGCTGCACCGGCTACCAGAACATCGTCAAGTCGGTGCTCTGGGCCGCCGAGAAGCTCCGCGCGGAGAGCCAGGATAGCCCGGGGGGCCAGGATAGCCCGGGGGGCCAGGAAAGGTGAGCACCATGTCGCAGGCACTAGACGAGATCAAGATCGGTGGCCTCGGCGCCAGCCGGAAGCGGGTGGAGGACAGCCGGTTCATCCGCGGCAAGGGCAACTACACCGACGACATCACGCTGCCCGGCATGCTGCACATGGAGATCCTGCGCAGCCCGCTGGCCCACGCCCGGATCAGGTCCATCGACGCCAGCCGGGCCTGGGAGATCCCCGGCGTGCACCTGGTGCTGACCGGCGAGATGATGGCGACCAGGAACCTGGCCTGGATGCCCACGCTGTCCTACGACACCCAGGCCGTGCTGGCCACCGACAAGGTCCGCTTCCAGGGCCAGGAGGTGGCCTGCGTCATCGCGGACGACCCGTACATCGCCAAGGACGCCTGCGAGGCGATCGACGTCGACTACGAGCCGCTGCCGCCGATCGTGAGCCCGCAGCAGGCGCTGGCCCCGGACGCGCCGGTGATCCGCGATGACAAGGAGAACCAGCCCGACAACGTCATCTACAACTGGGAGGTCGGCGACCGCGAGGGCACCGACCGCGCGTTCGAGCAGGCCGACCTGGTCTCCCGGCTGCAGCTGCACTACCCGCGCTCGCACCCGTCGCCGATCGAGTGCTGCGGGTCGATCGCCGACTTCAACCGGGCCACCGAGAAGCTAACCGTCTACATGACCAGCCAGGCCCCGCACATCATCCGGGCCGCGGTGGCCATGGTGGCCGAACTGCCCGAGCACATGATCCGGATCGTCTCTCCGGACATCGGCGGAGGATTCGGTAACAAGGTCCCGGTCTATCCCGGCTACGTTTGCTCGATCCTGGCTTCCATCCTGCTGGAACGCCCGGTCAAGTGGATCGAGGACAAGTCGGGCAACCTGATCTCGACCGGCTTCGCCAGGGACGTCTACCTGGACGGCGAGATGGCGCTGCGTAAGGACGGCAAGATCCTGGCCGTCCGGATCAAGACCGACGCCGATCACGGGGCGTTCTTCTCCGACGCCCAGCCGAGCAAGTTCAAGATCGGCCTGATGCACTCGACGTTCGCGGCCTACGACATCCCGGTCGGGCACATCATGGCCCGCGGCACCTACACCAACAAGGCGCCCGGCGGGGTGGCCTACCGGTGCTCGTTCCGGGTCACCGAGGCGATGTTCTTCCAGGAGCGGATGATCCAGGCGGCCGCCCAGGACCTGGGCATGGACCAGGCCGCGTTCCGGCGGATGAACTTCGTGCGCGACGACCAGTTCCCGCACCGGACGCCGTTCGGGTTCCTGCTCGACTCCGGGCAGTACGCCAAGTGCCTGGACGTGGGCCTGAAGGCCATCGGCTACGAGGACTTCCGGCGCCAGCAGGAGGAGGCCCGCAAGAACGGCCGGCTGCTCGGCCTGGGCATCTCCACGATGACCGAGCCGCTGGGCGCGGGCAACAGCCGCGAGTACGACATCCTCGGCATCAAGATGTTCGACTCGGCCGAGCTCAAGGTGCACATGACCGGCAAGGCCATCGTCCGGACCGGGGCCAAGACCCAGGGCCAGGGCCACGAGACGACCTGGGCCCAGATCGTCGCCCACGAGCTGGGCATCCCGGCCGAGGACATCGTGGTCGAGGAGGGCGACACCGACACCGCCCCGTTCGGCATGGGCACCTATGCCTCGCGGTCCACCCCGGTGGCCGGGGCCGCGGTGGCCATGGTGTCCCGCAAGATCCGGGCCAAGGCCCGCAAGCTGGCCGCGCACCTGCTGGAGGTGTCCGAGGAAGATGTCGACTGGGAGCTGGGCCGGTTCTACGTGCGCAGATATAAAAAACACGGGGTCACCATCCAGGAGTGCGCGATGGCCGCCTACAGCAACATGCCCGACGGCATGGAGCCAGGCCTGGAGAACACCGCCTACTACGACCCGCCCAACCTGACCTGGCCGTTCGCGGCCTACTTCGTCACCGTCGAGGTGGACCCGGAGACCGGGGTGTGGGACGTGCTCAACATGGTCGCGGTGGACGACTGCGGGGTGCGGATCAACCCCATGATCGTCGAGGGCCAGATCATGGGCGGCCTGACCGAGGCCTACGCCATGGCCAACATGCAGTTCATCACCTTCGACGCCGAGGGCAACTGCGTGGGCTCCAACTACATGGACTACCTGCTGCCCACGGCCTGGGAGACGCCCGGCTTCGAGCTGCACAGCGAGGTCGTGACCCCCTGCCCGCACCACCCCATCGGCGCCAAGGGCATCGGGGAGTGCGCGGCCGTCGGCGGGCCGGCCGCGTTCGTCAACGCGGTCATGGACGCGATCTCCGACACCGGCGTGCGCAACATCGACATGCCGCTGCTGCCGGACCGGGTCTGGGAGGCGATCAAGTACCGCCGCGACGTCTCGGGCGCCCCGCCCGTGCGGACGGACTGACGGGAGCATGACACGTGGCCACATGGGAGCACAGCTGGGATGTCCTGACCGAGGCCAGCGACCTGGCCCGGCGCGGCGAGGCGTTCGCGCTGGCCACGGTGGTCTGGCGGCAGGGGCCGTCGTCCAGCAAGCAGGGCGCGCGGGCGATCATCACCGCCTCCGGCGAGCTGCGCGGCTGGATCGGCGGCGCGTGCGCGGAGCCGACGGTCATCCGCGAGGCACGCCAGGTCATCGCCGAGGGCGCCGCGCGGCTGCTGCTGCTCGGCTCGCCCGACCAGTTCGGCGCGGCCGTGCCCGAGGGGATGACCGTGGTGCCGATCTCGTGCCAGAGCGAGGGCGCCCTGGAGGTCTACATCGAGCCGGTGGTGCCCGCGCCCAGCCTGGTCATCGTGGGCCGCTCGCCGATGGCCCAGACGCTGGCCGAGCTGGCCAGGGCGGTCGGCTGGCGGGCCACGCTGGTGGCCGGGGACGACTTCACCGCGGCTGATGCCAGCGAGCGGACGATGGTCGTGGTGGCCACCCAGGGACACGGCGACGAGGAGGCGGTGGCCCAGGCGGCCGCGGCCCGGCCCGCCTACCTGGGCCTGGTCGGCTCGCGCAAGCGCGGCGCGGCGGTGCTGGGCTACCTGGCCGAGCGCGGGGTGCCGCGCGACCAGCTGGACCGGGTCCGGGTGCCGGCCGGCCTGGACCTCGGGCCGACCTCGCACCAGGAGATCGCGGTGGCCATCCTGGCCGAGCTGGTCCATGTGCGGGCCGCGGGCCAGGTGCCGACGACGGCGCCCGCGCCGGCCCCGCCAGCCGCCGTGGACCCGGTGTGCGGGATGACGGTGGATGCCGGGTCCGGCTCGTACCCGCTGGAGCACGACGGGGTGAGCTACTACTTCTGCCGGGCCGGGTGCCGCACCGAGTTCGAGCGTGATCCGGCCGCCTACGCCAGCAACGCGAGGAATGAGTCCCGATGCTGATCAAGAACGACTTCGAGGTCGCGCAGCCGGTCGAGAAGGTCTGGGAGTTCTTCGGCGACATCCCCAAGGTGGCCGCCTGCCTGCCCGGTACCGAGCTGACCACCGAGCTGGGCGATGACTCCTACGAGGGCACCGTGGTGGTCCGGATGGGGCCGGTCAAGCTCACGTTCGCGGGCAAGGCGAAGATCACCGAGCGGGACGAGGCGGCCAAGCGCCTCGTCGTTGACGCCAGCGGCGCCGAGGCCCGGGGCCGCGGCCAGGCCGCCATGGTGGTCACCGCGACGCTGAGCCGGTCCGGGAAGGGCACCAAAGTCGGCGTGGCCCAGGACCTCCAGCTGTCCGGCGCCGCCGCCCAGTACGGCCGGGGCATGATCTCGGACGTCACGACCGTGCTCATGCGCGACTTCTCGGCCAACCTGGCCCGGGGCATCGACGCCGCCGACCGGGGCGAGTCCGTGACCGGCGCGACGGCCGCCCCGGCGAGCGGGTTCGCGCTCGGCCTGCGGGCCGCCCGGATGGCCCTGGCCCGGGTGTTCCGCCGGTTCTTCCTGCCCTACCAGCCCAGCCAGAGCTGACGTTCACGTCCAGAAAGGAGGGCCCGCCATGGTGTTGTGGTGGATCGGCAACGTCGTGCTGCTGGTCGTGATCCTGCCCGTGGTCATCGCGCTGCTCAACCGCGTGCTCGCGGCGGTGGAGCGGATCCGGGGGGCCGCCGACGAGATCCTGGCCGGCGGTGTCGCGCTGGCCGGCGAGCTCGACGGGGTCCCGGACCTGCTGGCCACGACCGACAAGACGATCAAGGAAGTCACGGTCGGGGCCACGCGGTACGCGGGCTCCGTGGCCAAGCTTCTCGGCTGAGTTCCTCGGCTGACTGATGAAGGGAGTCCGGCCATGCCGGCAGCCGCCTGGATGACCCTGGTGGTGTCCGCGCTGATCATCGCGTTTACCGCGATCGGCCTGCTGCGGGTCATCATCCACCTCAGGCACGTGCGCCAGACGCTCGCCGCGGTCAACGGAGGCGTCCACGTCGTGGCCCAGCGCACGGCCACCGTGCCGGTGGTGCTCCCATCGGTGAACGCGAACCTCAAGCCGGTCCGCGACTTCTGCGAGAAGGTCTGAGGCCGCCATGACTGGCGCACAGCTCACTGACACCCAGCTCACCGCCCATCACCTGGTGGCCGCGACTGGCGGCTACAGCACGACCGGGTGGTGGATCGGCTACATCATCGGCATCGTCATCGTGCTCGTCGTGGTGGCGCTGGTCGTGCCGATCCTGCTGCTGGCCCGGTCGATCGGCAAGGAGGCGGTGCCGATCAACGACGCGCTGACCGAGGCGGTGCACAACACCGCCCCGCTGGGCGCGCTGCGCACCACGATCGAGCACGCCACGATCATCATCGGCGGCCTGGCCCGCGGCCGCGCCCGGCTAGGAGGCTGACATGCAACCGCACGTTCTGCTCGCCCAGGCCATGAACTCGACCGAGCACACCCTGTGGGTCAGCGCTCTGATCGTCGGCCTCGTCGTGATCCTCGCGGTCGTGGCGCTGCTCAGCCTGCTGATCTACCTGGTGAAGATCATTGACCGCCGGGTGGTGACCATCGGGGGCACCCTCCAGGCCGCCGAGAAGAACACCGCGGACGCGGCGCTCATCCCGCAGGTCGCCGGCGGCGTCGAGGCGGTGCTGGCCGAAGGGCTCCAGCACCACCTGTTCCTCGGCCGAGTCCTAGGCAAGGTGAAGTCATGACGCTGCTGGTGGTCCTGACCGTCCTCGAGATCGTCCTGCTGGCCGCGGGCCTGGCCTTCTTCCTGTTCTGGGTCGGCACGCTGCTGACCAGGATCGCCGGGAACCTGGAGGGGGCGTCCGGCATCGTCGCCGAGATCGTGGACCACGCCCGGGTGATCCGCCCTGGCGTGGAGCACATCAACCGGACCGGCGGCGTGGTGGCCGGGGCGCTGCCGTTGCTGTACGGGATGGCCGAGGAGATCGTCACCGACGTCACGCCGCGCCCCGAGGCCCCGGCCGAGCCGCCCGTGGCCCGCCCGGCCTCGGGACGCCGCCGCTCCCGGCTGCACGACGCGGTCTGCTTGACCC
>JBOHCO010000776.1:0-3626 GCA_050698895.1 Streptosporangiaceae bacterium | reverse complement strand
CCGCTGGCGGCGGCCCTCCGTCGATGACCAGGGCCGCCTCGTGCAGCGGCGCCGCCTCGGGCTGCGCTACGTCGGCGGGGGGCGCCAGGCCGGCGGAGGGGGAGATGCCAGCGGGGAGGCCGACGTCGGCGGGGTCCGCCGGGGCCGGGTCGTGATCCGTGGTCCAGGCGGGGTCGACGGCCGCCTCGGGCTGGGTGGCCGCCTCGGGCTGGGTGGCCGCCTCGGGCTGGGTGACGGTCTGGGGCTGGGTGGCCTGGTGCGGGCCGGCGCTGGTGACCCACTCCGGGCCGGCCGACCACTCCGGGTCGGGGTCCCAGCCCAGGTCCGTGGCCCAGTCCGGGGGCTGCGTCCAGTCCGGCCCGACCTGGACGGGCTCGTCGGTCAGTTCCGGATCTTCCAGCGCCGGGTCGAGATCCTCGGCCAGGCCGATGGGGGACGAGTCGGGATCGGCCAGGTCCGGCGGCCAGGTCCAGCTGCCGTAAGGGGGGTCGGCGGGAGCGATGTCGTAGTCCTCGGTGGCGGTGGCGAACAAGCTGGTCAGGGCGACGTAGTCGGCGTCGCCCAGGGGTTGCGGCCGGGCCTCGAGCTGAAGCGGCCACACGCGCGCGGTACAGGTGTCAGACCCGGCCGGCCCGCCGGACAGGTCGATGCTGGACGGCTCCCGGTGTCCCGGCGGCGCCACCGAGCCGCCGGCCACCAGGGCCGCAATACCGCCGGGGTCGGCGGCCAGGTCAGAGAGCAGGGCCAGCTGGGCCGAGGTCGGCGGGACGGCGCTGACCAGCAGGGTCAGCGCCCAGTCCTCGTCGCCGGGCTCGGTCAGCCGGTGATAGCGGACGTCGGCGGCCGGCGCGTCGCCCAGGCGCCGGCGCAGTGCGACGGCCTTGGCCGCCAGCAGGTCCAGCCCGGTGTCCAGCGAGTCGCAGCAGGTGCCTCGGCCGCCTAGGGCGGCCAGCTCCGGGAAGCCGACCAGGATCAGCTCGTACCAGCCCGCGAGCTGGCCGGTGGCCAGCTCGGCGGCCGCGCTGCGCAGCACCGACGCGGTCAGGCTGGCCGGGCCGTCGACCTGGGTGACCTGGAGGTACTCCAGGTCGGTCAGGAGGTAGCCGTCGTCGGCGGTGCCGATGGTGAGCAGGCCCGGCAGCAGGTCCCCGGCCTCGTCGGGGTAGCCGGGGATGTCGTCGTCGAGCCGCAGCCGCCAGGTCATCCCCTGATGACCGCCGGGCACGGTGAACGGCGGCGGGGGGGGCTCGGCGGCCGGGCTGGCCAGCAGGATGTCCAGGACGTCGGGCTCGAGCCGCAGGGCGGTGATCTGGGGCAGCTGGGCGCCCGTGGCGACCAGCGCCGCGCCCAGGTCGCGCAGCATGCCGCGCAGCGCGGAGGTGATCGGCTGCTGGGCCGCGGCCAGGTTCAGCCGCTGCTCGGCCCGGGCCACCGGGGCGCTCACCGGCAGCGGGATCCGGCGGCCGCGCCGTCGGGTCTGGCGCTGCCGGTGCCGCAGCCGGGCCAGGCTCATCGCCGCGCCGCCGGCCAGCACGCCGGTGCCGAACGCCACCAGCAGCGGCAGCGAGGACTCCTCGCCGAACTGCAGCGGCGTGCCGTCGGCGCTGGTCTCGGTCGGGCCGGTGCGGGTCCCGGCCTGGCCGCCGGTGCTGGTGACCGGAGATCGAGTGGAGACCGGGGTCGGCGTGGAGACCGGGGTCGGCGTGGCGACCGGGTGACGGGCGTGCCCGTTTCCGCTGACCGAGGCGGTCCGGTGATGGTGGCTGAAAGGCTGATGGCTGGTCGGGTGCCCGGTGTGCGCGCCGCCGCCCGGCAGATGCCCGCCGAGCCCGTGCCGGGGCGGGTCGGCCAGCCGGTGCTGGCCGCCTGACCGGCCGGGCAGGTGCAGGACCCAGCCGGACCAGATCAGGGAAGGATCGGTGAACACGTGGCCGTGGCCCATGTCATGACCCAGGTTGAGGTCGACGATCTCGGTGTACCGGTCGCCGTTGCCGAGGTACTGCTGGGCGATGGACCACAGGCAGTCACCGGGCCGGACCGTTACGAGCTGGTAGAAGCCCATGCTCTTCCCCTGAGGTGCTGATCGGGCGGCGAGCGCGTCCTCGCGCGGCGCGGCCGGAGGCCGCGGCGCGGCCTCCTGCCGCGCCGCCTCCTCCGGCCATGGCGGGGCCTGCTGCCGCGCCGCCGCCTGATCCCCTGCCGCCGCCTGATCCCCTGCGGCGGCCTGATCCCGTGCCGCCGCCTGATCCCGCGGCGGGGCCTGCTCGCCGCCCCGGTGCGGGGGCGCGAGCTGGCCGAGCGGCGTCACGTCGGCCTGCGGGACGGTGGTGACCGCGCTGACCGGCTGCGGCGTGGTCAGCAGGGTGCCCACCGGGGCGGCGGTGAACGTCAGCGCGGCCAGCGCCACCAGGCGGCCCGCCGCGTCCTGCAGCCCGCCCAGGAACAGCCGGGGCGGGGTCCGGCGCCGCAGCGTCGCCTGGATCTCGATGAGCACCGCGAGGGTGAACGCCGCCCAGGCGATCCAGCTGATCTCCCTGACCGCGCCCAGCACCACGCCGGCACTGTCGCGGTGCAGCAGATCATGGCCGATGCTGCTGAGGCCGGACGGGTGGCCCGGCCGCGCCGAGCCGCCCAGCAGGTGGCCGGGCAGCGGCGAGCCGGCCAGCAGGTACAGCACCACCGGCAGGCCGACGACCAGCGCCAGCAGCGCAACGATCGCGCCCAGGCCGGCCGCGGTCTCGGCGCGGCGGCTGCGGGTCACCGGCCCGGTCCCGTCACGCCGGAGACCAGGTCGGCGGTCGCCGTGCCGGTGCCGGTGACCTGGTCGATGCCGATGATGGACAGCACCCGGGTCGGCTCGGCGAAGGTCACCGTGACCTGGATGGACTGGGTGCCCTCCCGGGTGACCGACCCCTGGTAGCCCGCGCCGGTCACCGACGGCTGCGACAAGTACTGCTCGGCGGCCTGGACCGCCTGGCTCTGATCGACCACGAAGCTGCCCTTCGTATAGGCCGTGGGCTGGCTGACCATGCCCGCGCCGGCCCTGGCCGCCTCCTGGGCGATGGCCGTCGCGTTCTCCGCCGCGGTGAGCTTGGCCCCGCCGTCGATGACGATGCCCGCCAGGGCCAGCAGGGCGACGAACATCACCGCGAGCAGCAGCGTCAGCGATCCGCGCTCGCGGGGCTGGCTCATCCGCTGCTCCCTGCTCGGGACGTGGCTCCTGCTCGCCGGAAACCTGCTCTCCGGAATCCTGCTCTCGGGGCTCCTGCTCTCCGGCGCCACAGCGTGCCCGCGTGGTGTGACGATGGCTGTGACACCCCGCGATATCCGGTTGCGGAGGCCCGGGCCGCGGGGCAGCCTGCAGCCGCGGCCCGCGCCGCGAGCCAGGTCCCGGTCACGGCCCCGGTCCCGGTCCCGGTCACCCAGCGCGGCGCGCTGATCCTGGCTCGCGCCTAGGACCACGTCTCCCGGTCTCAATCCGGCACCTCCCGATGCCAGCGTGCTGGCGGTCATCCGGTCCGCCCCCGGAACGGATCGAGCGGCGACCGGAACGTGAAGCTCAGCGGCAGGCTGCCGGGCAGCCCCGGCAGCACCAGGCCGGACAGGCTGACCCGGCAGAACACGGT
>JBOHCO010000775.1:0-2435 GCA_050698895.1 Streptosporangiaceae bacterium | reverse complement strand
GCCAGGTCCCCGCCGCGCTCATGGCCCCGCCCGTCGAGCGCGACGCCCTGGTGGCCGCCGCCGGGCAGGTCAGCCACTGGGCCAGCCAGGGCTGGCGGCTGGCCACCATCCTCGACGCCGATTACCCGGCCCGGCTGCGCGAGATCCATCAGGCCCCGCCGGTCCTGTTCTCCCGCGGCACGCTCACCGCCGACGACCCCGCCGTCTCCGTCGTCGGCTCGCGCCAGGCCTCCGAACGAGGCCTGGACGTCGCGGCCGGCATCGCGCGCGAGCTCGCCGCCCGCCGCATCACCGTCGTCGCCGGCCTGGCCAGGGGCATCGACACCGCCGCCCACCGGGCCGCCCTCGACACCGGGGGCCGCACCGTCGCCGTCATCGCGACCGGCATCGCCCGCGTGTATCCGCCCGAGAATGATGCCCTGCACGAGGAGATCGCCGCCCGCGGCCTGCTGCTGTCCCAGTTCTGGCCCGAGGCGCCGCCTCAGCGGCACACCTTCCTGATGCGCAACGCCACCATGTCCGGCTATGGCCTGGCCACCGTCGTCGTCGAGGCCGGCGAGAAGAGCGGCGCCCGGGTTCAGGCCCGGCTCGCCGTCGAGCACGGCCGCCCGGTGATCCTGACCGAAGCGGTCGTGGACCGCAACGACTGGGCCAAGGCCCTCATCGGCCGGCCTGGGGTGTACGTGGCCCGCGGCCTGCGCGACGTGACCGGCGCAGTCGAGCGGCTTATCGCCGAGCGCGCCAGCGTCGACGACGAGCTCCGCCGCCTTGCCGCCGCCGAGTAATGTCCGGCAGCGAGGTATTGGCCCGGCTGAGGGCGGTCCTGGTCTCGCGGGCCGGAGGCTACTTATCCAACCCGGTCCGCGCTGAGGGCCGGACCTGCGCCGTGTGCGCGAGGCCCGTTTCCGGCCATGAGCGCTGCTACAAATGCCAGCAGCATCTCGGTCACGACGGGCTGGCCGACGCCACCGCCTTCCTGACCTACGCCGTGGCCGGGCAGCAATCCGGTTACGTCATGCGCGGGTACAAGGCGCCGCAGCCATTACCCGAGCACCGCACCATCATGACGCTGCTGCTGTACGCCGGGCTGGCCGGGCACGCCCGGTGTGCCGCGCTGCTGGCCGGGTGGCCGGTGACCCACTGGGCAACCGTGCCGTCGTTGCCGGCCAAGTCCGGTGAGCACCCGTTTCACGGGCTCGTCGGCCGCCTGGCGCCGGGCGCGGAGGTGCGGCTCAGCGCGGCCGAGTGGACCGACTACGCGCGGGCCGCCAGCCCCGATCACTTCAGCGCCGAGGGGCCACTGGCCGCGGGCTCCCACGTGTTATTGATGGACGACACCTGGGCCAGCGGCGGGCACGCCCAGTCGGCGGCGCTGGCGCTGCGCCGGGCGGGGGCAGGACGAGTGTCTTCGCTGGTGGCCGGCCGCTGGATCAACCGGGAAGACGCCAACAATGCCGTGTTCCTGCGCGACCTGGCCAAGCGTGACTATGAGCCGAGGGTCTGTCCCTGGACCGGTGGCGACTGTCCGCCGCCGCCGGGAGGCTGACGGGACTTCCGCCGCCGGAGGAACCCGCGGCTGGACCGCGGCGTCCAAGGGGTAGTCCCTCGGGGAGGCCGAAATGCGTACCTCAGTCAGGCTCGGCCTGGTTCTCGCGACCGCCGGCACCCTCGCCGCCTGCGGCAGCATCGCGGCGCCGGCTGCCGCTCCGCAGCACCCAGCGCACTCCGCCGAACCCCGGCTGGCCCGGTCCCGATCCGCCCCGCCCGCGGGCGGCGCGGCCAGTGCCGCCGCGCTGGCCGGCCGGATCCTATCCAGGCTGCCGCTGCCGGCCCGAGCGCACCGCCTGCCGTCGGAGCCCGTGCCGCGGGCGGTGCGAGAGCCCGACGACTGTGAGGGGAGGCTGGTCGTCGAGTGTGATAGTGAACGCGTAGCGGCCGGCCCTGGCGACGTCGTCCGGGTCCCACGTGGCCGTGCGGCATACTGCAGCGCTCCGGACTACGCTCGCATGCTTTTCATCTATGGCCCCAATCCAGACGGCGCGCCCAGCAAGGACCTGCCACCGCGGCCGCAGTGAAGGGCCCTTGGCCAACGGTTCGGGCCGGGATCGCGCAACCCCAGCCGAGATGGTTAAGCCCAATCAGGCTGGGCTCGCAACCGCAAGGCCAGCATTCCGCGCGGCCTCGATAAGGTGCTTGTCATACGCAAGAATCGTCGTCACCGCAGGGACGGACTGCGCGCTGGCCAGGTGAATGGCGTCCAGCGAGCGCAGCAGCGGGTCAGGGAACATCGCGGCCGAGTCCAGGACGGTCTCGCTCACCGGAATCTGGCCGATGACCGACAGGACGGCGGGCAGACTCGGCAGCGCTCCCGGATCGTTGCGGAGCAGCGCCCGACGGGCCTCAGTGCGGATTAGTGCCGAGCTGACCAGGTCGTC
>JBOHCO010000774.1:0-1580 GCA_050698895.1 Streptosporangiaceae bacterium | reverse complement strand
GGTCCGCGGCGCTGCGCGGGCTGGACGGGCCGGGGGTGACGGTGGCCCAGAGCGATCAGGTCTGGGCCGACCCTTCGCTGGTCACCCGGTCGAGCTACCTGAACGCCGTGGCCACCGGCTACGACGCCGGGGTCCGGCACGTGCCGATGCTGCGCCGGCCGGCGCTGGCGGCACAGGAGATCGACAACGCGATCGCGGCGGCCACCCGCGGGCACATCACCGGGCTGCTGAGCCCGCCGTCGCTGGCCGGCATCAGCTGGGTGCTGACCGACGCGCTGTACCTGCACGCGGCCTGGTCCCAGCCGTTCACGGCCAGCGACACCAGCCCGGCGCCGTTCACCACCGCGGCCGGGACGCGGGTCACCGCGAAGTTCATGCACGGCGGGCCGTTCCGCACGGCCCAGGCGGACGGGTGGACGGCGGTGTCGCTGCCCTACCAGGGCGGCAAGCTGGCCATGCTGGCCCTGCTGCCGCCGCCGGGCGCGAGGGCCTGCCCGACGGTAAGCGCGAGCGCGGTGCGGGCGCTCGCCGGCGGGCTGGCCGCGCCGGTCGGGGGCAAGAGCCTGATCGCGCTGCCGCGGGTCAGCCTGAGCTCCAAGCTCAAGATGAATGGCCTGCTGGGCACGCTGGGCATGGGCCAGGCGTTCGGAGCGGGCGCGGACTTCGCCGGGCTGTCGCCGCAGGCCTGCTGCATCGGACTGGTGGAGCACGCGGCCACGCTCAAGGTCGGCGAGAAGGGCACCGTGGCCAGCGCCGCGACAGCGACCGGCATGGAGCCCACGGCGGCGCAGGCGCCGCAGGCCCGGATCTGGTTCGACCGGCCGTACCTGCTGATGGTGACGGCCCGGGCGACCGGCGAGCCGCTGTTCCTGGCCCGGGTGGCGAACCCGGCGGCTCACTGAGCGGGCGTCGCGCCCTGGCCGGCGGCAGTCAGGCGCTCGGCGCGGGCCAGGGTCTCGCGCAGGTTGTCCTCGCCGGTCAGCTCGCGCGCCTCCGGGAACGACAGCCAGCGCAGCGGCGCGTCGGGCCGCTCGGGCCGGGCCGCGTCCGGGCTCCTGGTGGCCAGGATGAACCGCAGGTCGGCGTGCTCATGGGCGGGCTCGACGGCATTGGCCGGGACGCTGACGATGACCAGGTGCCGGAGCCGGGCGTCGGGCCAGGGCACCAGGTCGGCCAGGCCGGTCTCCTCGCGGGCCTCGCGCAGCGCGATGGCCAGCGGGTCGCTCTCCCCCGGATCACCGTGCCCGCCGACCTGCAGCCAGGCCTGCTGGCGCTGGTGCCAGCGCAGCAGCACCCGGCCGCCGCCCGGCTCGACTGGATGCACGGCGGGATGCACGATCAGCGCCGAGGCGGTGACGTGCAGCGGGATGTCGCGCCGCCACGGGTCGGCCGCGGCCCGGGTCATGGCCAGGGTCCGGTCCAGGTCGGCGGCCTCGGCCGGGTCGCCGGGGCGGTAACGGGCTAGCAGGTCGCGGACGTCGGGCATGCGGCTCAGGCTAACGCGGCCGCCCGACACCCCGGCCGCCCGACACCCCGGCCGCCAGGCGCCCCGGCCGCCGGACACCCGGCCGCCGGACACC
>JBOHCO010000773.1:0-1289 GCA_050698895.1 Streptosporangiaceae bacterium | reverse complement strand
GTGCTGGGCACGGCCGAGGAGTGGACCCTGCACAACGACTTCGACCCGGCGCTGGGCCAGCACGCGCACGTGTTCCACATCCACACCAACCCGTTCCGGATCACCAGGCGGAACGGGAAGGTGCTGGGCCCGCCGCTGTGGCGGGACACCTACGTGCTGACCAAGGACCTGGGCATGATGTCGGAGATCGAGATCGTCCGCCCCTAGAGGGCTAGTACTCCGGCCGCAGCGTTAGGTGCCCCGGGCGCGGGGCTGCCTGCCGCTGGCAGAAATCAGGTGACCTCGGCGCACTGCCCGGATAAGGTCGGGCAATGCCCGAGCTGAAGCGGCTGGATGCCGGTCATGCCCCGGCGGTCCTGGCCTTCGAGCTGGCCAACCGCGCCTACTTCGCTGGCTTTATCTCCGACCGCGGCGACGGCTTCTTCGCCCAGTTCACCGACCAGTACAGCGCCTCGCTAGCCGAGCAGGAGGCCGGCAGTTGCGCCTTCTACGTGCTGGTCGCCGAGGACGGCTCGGTACTCGGCCGGTTCAACCTGTACGCCATCGAGGACCACAGTGCGGAACTCGGCTACCGGGTCGCGCAGCATGTGGCCGGCCGTGGCGTGGCGACCGCGACCGTCCGGGAGCTGTGCGATCTGGCGGCGGCCCAGCACGGGCTGCGCACGCTGCGGGCGGCCACCACCCACCAGAATGTCGCGTCCCAGAAGGTACTGACCAAAGCCGGGTTCGTCGCTGCCGGCCCGGCCGACCCGGCCCACATCGGCGGCAAGCCAGGCACCTGGTACCAGCGCGACCTCGTGCCCTAGCCGTATCGCAGGGGCCGGCCATGACCGCCGGCGCGCCGCGACTCAGCCGTCAGCATCACGATCTGCGGGTCGAGTACCAGGCGCTCAGGTCGCGTTGTCGCGCAGGCGGTCCAGCACCTGCTCGAAGCGCTCCAGCTCGGCCGCGGACAGCCCGGCCCGCAGCCGCTCGTCGAAGGCGGTCGCCGCGGCGCGCAGCCGGACGAACAGCGCGTCGCCCTCGGCGGTCAGCTCGACCACGTGCACCCGGCGGTTGGCCGGGTCGCGGCGGCGGGTGAGCAGGCCCGCGGTCTCCATGGCGTTGAGGTGGTGGGTGAGCGTCGCCTCCTGGATGCCCACCGCGTCGGCGAGCGCCCGCTGGTTGGCCAGCTGACGGCTCTTCAGCGAGATCAGCACGAGCCAGACCGGCAGCGAGCCGCCTGCCTCGGCCAGCGCCGCGTCGAACGCGCGGCCGGTCTCCCTGGCCACCCGGGCCAGGTGCATGCC